>CANIIC010000036.1 GCA_947467395.1 Bryobacterales bacterium | reverse complement strand
TTTCTCCCGGTCAGCAGTTCGGCGCATTTGGCCGTGCTCCCGTATGTGGTGGGGTGGAAAGACCAGGGGCTGGCGTTCGACATCGCTCTCCACTTCGGGACACTGTTGGCGGTGCTCGGGTTCTTTTTCCGCGACTGGCTACAGATCGTACTGCAGGGGTTTGGAATCAAGGCCTCCGGCGACGAAACCATCTCCCGCAATCCGAAACTGCTGTGGTTCCTCGTGCTGGCCACGATTCCGGCCGGCGTGATCGGGTTATTGTTTGAGAAACAGGCCGAGGCTGCAGGCAACAACCTGTACATGATCGGCACGTGGTCTATCGTGATGGGGCTGTTCATGGCGTGGGCGGATCGCACGGGATCGCAACGGCGCGACCTGGGGCATGTCACCGTCGCGGATTCGCTGGTGATCGGTGCGTCGCAGGCAATGGCGGTGATGCCTGGCGTTTCGCGCAGCGGGATCACGATGAGCTCGGCTCTACTGAAGGGCCTGGACCGCTACGCTGCGGCTCGGTTCTCTTTCCTGCTGTCGACTCCAGTCATCGCGGGCGCGGCCGCGAAGAACTTCTACGACATCTATAAGCGGGGACTCCCGGAGGACGAACGGGCGGCGTTCGCCGTCGGAATTCTGGTGAGTGGGTTGGTGGGCGCGCTCACGATCCGATTTTTCATGGACTTCCTGCGGCGCCGCTCTTTGCGGTTCTTCGTCTCCTACCGCGTAATCTTCGGTATACTTGTAATCGCTCTGGCTATCTTCCGCTCATAAACGGGAGAATGAAATTTCTTGGACCCACCAGCCGTCCCCGGCTGAATGAAGCATTGGCATTTGTGTTTCTAATCGCCGGCTTCATTGTTTTTCTCGCTTTAGTCTCCTACACACCCCTTGACCGATCGTGGAACACGGTCTCTGGTCTCGCGGAACCGGTCAATCTAATTGGCGCGCTCGGCGCCTGGATGGCGGACCTGATGCTGCAGGCCGTCGGCCTCGCCGCCTACACGATTCCAGTGCTCATTCTTTCCCTGGGCTGGAAGTGGGTGCGTTCTTCCGAAATCGACTCGCCGTGGATCAAATCCGTCGGCGCACTCCTTTGGGCGACGGCGTCGTGCACGGCTCTGGGTATGTTCCACGACTGGCGTCCGATCGCGGGCACACTGCCTGCCGGCGGCCTCCTGGGATTGCTGGCAGCCGACGCCATGGTGGCGAAGCTGAACACCGTCGGCGCAACGTTGGTGACGCTGGTGGTGTGGGTCGTCTCGCTGTACATGTTCTCGACTTTTGAAGTCGCGATGCTAGCGCGTTGGTTTGCGCGGCCGATCGCGATGGTACAGGCCATGATGGCCAAGATCCGTGGCTGGCGCGAAAACATGGCGCAGCGTGCGGCCGAGCGGGCGAAGATCAAGACCGTTGAACGTCAGGCAGCGAAGGTCGCGGAGAAGGCCGCTCGCAAGGCCCAGAAGGATGAAGCTGCGGCCGCCGCAGTTGCAGCCATGGCTGCTCCGGTGATGGCCGAGACAGAAGAAGAGTTCGCGCCGATCATGGACCCCATGGCGAACCAGACGCAGACCATGGCAAAGGCTGCTGCCGCGGCTGCGGGTGTGGGTGTGGGCATCGCTCCGGCGAAGCGCTCGCGTCTAACGAAGGCTGAACCCGTGGATACACCGCCGTGGGAAACCTCTCCGGTGGACTTCTCTGCCCCACCCATCGAGGACATTCCCATCAAGGAATTGGAACCGCCGAAGCCTGTGGAGATGGTGGGTCCCAAGGTGGATGCCGAAACGACGCCTACGCCGGGCGCGAAGGTTCGCACGCCGTTCCAGATGCCGCCGACCTACCTACTGCAGGAGCCTGCGGCTCGTACGGCATGGGATAGTGCGGAGCTGAAGGAAACTGCGGGCCAGATCAAGTCCAAGTTCGAAGAGTTCAACGTACGCGGCACGGTGACGCAGATCAACCCGGGTCCTGTGGTGACGACGTTCGAATTCAAGCCCGAGGCGGGCGTGAAGTATTCGCGCATCACTACGTTGAGCGAAGACTTGTGTCTGGGATTGCAGGCCGAATCAATCCTGATCGAGCGCATCCCCGGCAAACCGACGGTGGGCATCGAAGTTCCGAACACGAAGCGCGAAGTTATCAGCCTGCGTCAGATTCTGGAATCCGACGAGTTCACGCAGTCGACGTCGCCGCTGACCATCGCATTGGGCAAGGACATCAACGGACGCATCAAGGTCGCAACGCTCGAGACGATGCCTCACCTGCTGGTGGCGGGTTCGACCGGCGCCGGTAAGAGCGTCATGCTGAACTCGTTGATCATGTCGATCCTGTACAAATCGACTCCGGATCAGGTCCGCATGATCATGGTGGATCCCAAGCGCTTGGAGTTCGGGTTGTACGAAGGCATCCCGCACTTGCTGACGCCGGTGATCACCGAAGCAAAGAAGGCTACATACGCACTGCGCAACGCCGTACTGGAGATGGAACGCCGCCTGAAGCTACTGGCTTCGGTGGGAGTGCGCAACATCGATCAATACAACAAAAAGGTTCGCCAGCTGAATGCGCAGCCGCGCAGCCTGTTCGCCGAAGAAACGGGTGAAGAAGAGCTGGAACCGATTCCCTACATTCTGATCCTGATCGACGAGTTGGCTGACCTGATGATGCTGGAACGCCAGAACGTCGAAGAGAGCGTGACGCGCCTAGCGCAGATGGCTCGCGCGGTGGGCATGCACTTGGTGCTGGCCACACAGCGCCCGAGCGTCGATGTGATCACTGGCCTGATCAAGGCGAACTTCCCGTCGCGCATCAGCTTCCGCGTAGCGACGCGTGTCGACTCGCGTACGGTGCTCGATGTGATGGGCGCTGAGCACCTGCTAGGCAAGGGCGACATGCTGTTCCTGCCGCCGGGTTCTTCGCGTTTGGTTCGCGTTCATGGTTCCTATGTGAGCGAAGGTGAAACCAGCGACGTGGTGGAGTTCTGGAAGAAGCAGGCGGCTCCGGAATACGACCAGAGCTTCCTCATCGCGCCTCCGACGGACGACGAAGAAGACGCCGAGCATGCCGAAGACGGGCCGGAAGACGCCATGTATCAGGAGGCGGTCCGCGTGGTGTGCGAGATGGGCAAGGCGTCCACTTCGACGCTACAGCGCCGACTTCGCCTAGGCTACGGGCGTGCAGCTCGCATCCTCGATATGATGCAGCGCGATGGCATTATCGGACCGCCCGATGGGAGCCGCCCGCGCGACGTTCTGAAGACTCCGGACTGGCTGCATGAAGTGGCTGATCAGTTACGATAGACAGTGATGTTGCTGAAAAAGACCCTTGCCTACGTGAGTGTATTGGTGGCGGCTACCGCCATGGTTGTGTCCGCGGCGAAGCTTCCGCGCCCGTTGGCCGACTCGAAAATCCAGATGCCCGCCAGCGACAAACCGCTGCGGCTGATCGACACGCGCGGCAAGATTCGCGTGATCGTACTGATGTCTTCGCACTGCGCGGAATGCAAGGCTGCCGTTAAGATCTTCAGCAAGGTGGAACGCGTGTACCGAGCCAAGGGTATCGTATTTTATGGCGCAGCCGTCGACGTCACCAATCCTCGTGAATTGACCCCGTTTCTGGTGGAGACACAGTCCTCCTTCCCGATTGGGGTCATGACTCAATTCGACACAGAGCAGGCTGCGGACTTCAAAAGCCCGGAGCGCCCCTTCGTTCCGATCGTTCTGTTCGTCGACAAGACCAACCACGTCAAATTCCAGTTCAGCGGCAACGAAGACTTCTTCAAAGATCAGGAAAACAGAACCAGAGGGGTTCTGGAGACGATGTTGAAGCAGCAGTAGGGTCGTTATGGCCCGATCCGCACACAGCTTATTCCGTCCCTTCACGCTGCACGGCGTAGAGTTGCCGAATCGTATCGCGATGGCGCCGATGACGCGCTCCTTCTCGCCGAACGGTGTGCCGGGTGAGAACGTCGCCGCATACTATCGTCGCCGGGCAGCGGGCGGCGTGGGCCTGATTATCACCGAAGGCGTGTATATCCCGCACGACGCCTCGGGCTTCGATCCGAAGGTTCCGCATCTCTACGGTGAAGACGCGCTGGCCGGCTGGAAGAATGTCGTCAGCGAAGTGCATGCCACACAGGGACGCATCTTCGCGCAGTTGTGGCATGTGGGACAGCAGATCACCGGAGGCCCACAGCCTCAACCGGGGCAAGCACCCGTGGGGCCGTCGATGCCCCTGTCAGAAATCGAGGCGATCATCACCGCGTTTGGACAAGCGGCGGCGAATGCGCAGTCCGTTGGGTTCGATGGCGTGGAAATTCACGGCGCGCACGGCTACCTGATCGATCAGTTCCTATGGGAACGGACAAACCATCGCACGGACCACTACGGTGGGAGCTTGATCGCGCGTACGCGCTTTGCGGCCGACGTAATTGCGGAAATCCGCCGTCGCGTTGGCCCAAACTTCCCGGTGATGTTACGCTTTTCGCAGTTTAAGGTCGCGGACTACGACGCTCACTTGGCGAAAACACCGGCAGAATTGGATCGGATCCTGGCACCTTTGGTCGCCGCAGGACTCAACGCACTGCATGCTTCAACTCGCCGCTTCTGGGAGCCTGCATTTCCAGGTAGCGAGCTCACGTTAGCGGGCTGGACCAAGAAGCTGACTGGATTGCCTACGATGGCCGTGGGCTCCGTAACGCTGGGAACCGATATGGCGACCAGTTTCCGGACCAATGGATCGTCGGGAACTGAGGGCATCGACAAACTGCTCGACTGCATGGATCGTGACGAGTTCGATCTCATCGCGGTGGGACGATCCTTGATCGTGAATCCACTGTGGTCGAAGATCGTCGAGGCCGGTGACGTGGATCAGTTGAAGCCGTTCGACCGAAACGTGCTCGCCACGCTCGAGTAACTACTCCGGCGCGCGGCCGTTGAAGACTTTCTTGCCGTTGGGCAACAAGATCATCCGGGCATTCGCCGTGTGTGGCAACTTCTTCGCCAGGATAGCGTCGATGCTCACCTTGTCGCCTTGCTTGAGGTCCGTGCGATGCCAGCCTCGGCGTATGAGTTCCGAAGGCGAGCCGACTTCGACGGCCCACTGCTCCGTGCGGCTGACGTCGACGTAGATCCAGGCGTGAGGATTCATCCACTCCACACGCGCGACCGTGCCTTCGAGCTTCACCGGCCGATCCAGGTCGAATTCGGCGGTCAGAGAATGATGCGCCAGCAGCGGAAGTGTTACGAATAAGAGGGCGCGTTTCATTCGTCCTCATTATGGCATCCGTTGATGAAGTCCTGAGCACTCTCGAGAGCATGGGTTCGGAAGAGAACCGCGCGGGCATGGCTCGCTTTGGGATCACGGCCAAGAATGCCTACGGTGTATCGATGGAGCCGGTGCGCGGGATCGCCAAGCAACTGGGACGCGATCACGCGTTCGCATTGGAGTTGTGGAAGACGGGGATCCGGGAGGCTCGGATTCTGGCCGCGTTGGTGGCGGACCCGAAGCAACTCACCGCGTCGCAAATGAATGCGTGGACGCGATCCTTCGATAGCTGGGATGTCTGCGACAACGCGGCGATCCATTTGTTCCGCAAGTCGCCGCTGGCTTGGGAACGAGCGCTGGCCTGGGCGCAGGATCCGCGTGAGTTCGTACGGCGCGCCGGCTTCGCGATGTTCGCCACTCTGGCCGTCCATGACAAACGAGCGGCGGATGAAACGTTCCTGGACCTGCTGCCTCTGATCGAAGCTACGGCGATTGACGAACGGAACTTCGTCAAGAAAGCGGTGAACTGGGCTCTACGACAGATCGGAAAGCGGAATCCGGAACTGCGCAAGGCCGCGATCGCCGTCGCTCAACGGCTGGCGGAATCGGAAAACTCGGCGGCTCGATGGGTCGGCAAGGATGCGCTGCGCGAACTCAGTGTGTCATCGAATACACGACGTAGTTCACGCCCATCCGGTACGCCATTGAAGCGAACTGTTCGGGGTACGCTGGGTCATTCGAAAACTCCCAGGCGTCGCCTAGATCCTGATTGAGGAACGCGGCCACCTGCACGCGGCCATTCTCATCGCTGATCACGCGCCAGTAGGGATTGATGCCGTTGTTGCGCTCCCACATGCTGCCTCGTTCGACGATCTGGTAGCCCGGCACTTGCAGGCGCTCACTCAGATCGTAGACGGTGTGGAAGATGGGATGGTCGTTTTCCAGATCCTCGACACGCGCATCGGGGTAGACCTGACTCATGCCGTACATGAACTGGTTCCATTCGACTTCACCATGGAAATCGTCGACCACCAGGAAGCCGCCGCGATCGAAATATTGGCGCAAGCGCGCGGCCTGCGATTCGTTCAGTACCCAGTCGCCGCCGCTGACGATGTAGATCCACGGCCAATCGAACAGTTCATCATCATCGATATCGACGATGTGTTCGATGCTGCGCCCGCAAATGCGCGTCAGACGGCGCAGACCGGTGATGAAGTGCCGCTCCGAGGTGTTCGCATCGATGCCCCACGACTGATAGCGCGCACGATTCCGCGTGGAGCGATAGCGCAAGCGCGCAAAGGCGAACTCGGTCTCTTCGTTGGCATCGGGCGGATCGACCGCGGGACTCTGCATCTCGCGTTCGTACTTCGCCCAACGGTTGGCCCCAAAAACCAAGAGCGCGCTACTGAGAAGTAGCGCGCCCAAGAGGATTGCGGTGAAGCGCCGCACAACTTACTGCTTCGATTTGCTGAGCTTGCGGAAGTACTCCGCAACGTCATTGGCGAAGCCGGCCGGCGTCCGATCCGCGGTTGGATTGCGGACCTGACCGCCATTGGCGGCATCGAGTTCCTGACGAAGCTGAACTTCCAGCGATTCCAACTGCGGAAGAACCGTGCGGCTCAGTCGCTGATCCAGCTCCGGACCCGACGGATTGCCGACCGCCAAATTCTGCAGCTCCCGTTCGAGCGCCGCAGCCTGACGAGCGATTTCCGGATTGTCGCGGTTGCCCTGACGAATCGCGGCGACGTCACGCTGCGCATCGCGGATCACCTGACGCGGATCGACCGGCGGCAGGTTGTTGCGATCGTAGATGCCTTCCGGGTTGTAGCGACCATAACGATCGTAGCCGGCCTGCGTGCCGCCATTGAAGGCACCACCGTTCCCGCCACCGCCACCGTTCTGATTGCCTCCGCCGTTCTGGCCACCCTGCGCCTGGCCTTGACCCTGTCCCTGGCCTTGTCCCTGACCTTGACCTTGGCCCTGACCCTTACCCTGCTGCTTTCCCTGGCCTTGACCTTGGCCTTGACCCGGTTGCTGGCCGGGCTGCTGACCGTTGGCCTGCTGCTGCCCCTGGCCCGGCTGCTGGCCACCCTTGCCCTGCTGGTCGCCCTGTTGATTCCCTTGGCCACGCTGAGCGGCCTGCTGCTGCAAGCGCTCGATCTGGGCACGCGTGCTCTCGATGCTGGCGACCTGACGTTCCTGCTCATTCTGGCCAGCGCCCTGGCGATTGCCATCGCCCATCTTGCCCTGGGCGTCCTTCACGGACTGTCCCAACTGATCCAGAGCCTTGCCGAGGCGTTCTTCCTGCGGCAACCAGCGTTGGATGTCGGACTGTTGGCCGCGACGAATGTAATCGGAACCGTATTCGAGACGCTCCCGCACCTGTGCCTGCTGCGCGTCGGAGAGTCCTTCACGCAGCTGGCGAGCCGCGTCCGGATCCTGCTGACGCAACTGCTGTACCTGACGCTGGATGTCGCGCTCCAGCTGCTGATAGTCCTTCGTCAGCGAATCGCGTTCGGCCGCCATCTGCTGGCGCTGCTGCGCATTGGGACCACCCTGCTGGCCGGCCGCCTGCTTCAGCTGATTCTCACCCTGTTTCTGACGCTGCGCGAGTTCCTGAGCCTTTTTCTGGATCTGATCCAGACCCGCGTTCACGCCCTGGCGCTGCATTTGCTGGCCCTGCTTGGCGCCTTCCTGCAAACGATCCGCAGCACGGCGAGCCGCCGCATCGGCCTGGGTCTGATCACCCTTGCCCTGGGCGTTGTTCGCATCGCGCATGTCCTGTTCGGCCTGCTTCACGCGATCGATCAACTGCTGCATCTGTTGTTGCTGCTGCCGCTGCTGTGCGCTCTGCTGACCTTGCTGGCCTTGTTGTCCGCTCTGGCCCTGCTGACCTTGCTGGCCGCTCTGACCTTGCTGCCCCTGTTGTCCCTGCTGGCCTTGCTGCCCCTGCTGGCCGCGGCTCAACTGCGACTGGCTGCGGCTCTGCTGCTGGGCCTGTTGTTGCTGCATCTGCTCCAACTGCTTGCGCAGTTCTTCCGCCTCACGGCGCAGCTGTTCCTGATCCCAACGGCGATCCACACTGGCCGTCTGCTTGTTCTTCTGCTGATTCTGCGCCAGCGCCTGCTCCCGTTTCGCGAGCTCTTCCAGCTTCTTCAGCGCATCATCGATCTGCTGCTGTTGCTGTTCGGCTCCGCCGCCACCGCCGCCGGCGTTCTGTGCCTGCTCATACTGATTCTTCTCGGTGTCGAGTTCCAGGTCGAACAGGTTCGCCAAGTCGCGACCGGCATTGCCGCCGCCACCGCCACCACCGCCGCCGCCCTGATTGCCGAAGGCGACCTGAATGTCGCGATTCAACTGCTCGGCGCGCTGCAGGTGCTGCAGCGCCTTGTTTTCCGGAGTGAGCGCCTTCTCCCACGAAGACTGGGCCAGAAGGTCGGAGGCCGGCGTCATTTCCTTCGCCGCGTCCTGAATCTCCTTCACGAAGTCCTTGATCGTGCCGCTCTCGCCATCCAATTGACGAGCCTTGATACGATTCGCCAACGAGTCGGCCTGATCCTTCAACTTGCGCTGCACTTCGCTGAGGAACTCGGCACGCTCTTTGTTCGCGGCCGCGCGTTCCTGCGCGTTGCCCTTGATCGCTTTGTGCGTCAGGCTGATGATTTCGCGCTGGCGCTTGGAGATTTCGTTCTGCTCCTGCTCGCCACCACCGCCACCACCTCCACCACCGCCGCCCTGCTGGGACTGGCTGTAGTTCTTCTCGAACGGCATGGCCTGGATGAACGCGATGTCGCTCGAAACTTCGGTACGCGCGTCCTTCGCCGTGGCGTACATCGAGATGACGTCGCCCGGAATCATGTGGAAGTCTTCCAGGTACAGCGTGATCGTGCCCTTGGCGTCCGGCTTCCCGTTGGCCGTGAAGTTCACCACCTTTTCAGGCTCGCCGTTAACTGAATAATGTAGCGCCAGCTGATTCACGCCGAAGTCGTCATCGGCCTGTACGGTCACGATCACTTCTTCGAGCGGATTCGCCTGCACATCGCCCTTGGGATGCGCGAAGGAGACCTTCGGACCCTGATCCTCCTGGGCCTCGATGAAGTAGTCCGTGGTCAGGCGAATCACATCGCCGCCCGACTTGGCCGCGAAGTGATACGCACCTTCCTTCTGGATCGGCACGCGAGCCGTCAGGAAGTTGCCTTGCGTGGTCTTCAACTCAATCTGCGTTCCGTCCTGCATCACGATGAGACCATCGCTCAGCGGCTTGTCCGTCTCGACGGTGAGTTCGGCGACCGTACCGACCACCGCGCGCAAATCTCCGCCCGGATCTTCGATGAAGTCCGCCTGATGCATGAAGGACGGGTAATGATAGGTGACCTTGATGTTCTTCACACCCGGAAGGTCAACCACCCCAATCTTGTAGGTGGGCGACTTCACGCCGTTCGCTTCCACGTAATACTGCAGGCCTTCGGGGACGGACGTCAGCACGAAGCCGTAGGAAGATTCACCCGGCCGGGGAGCCATGATCATCTCTTCCCACTTGGCCGAGCTGTCGTACTTCGCCATCAAGCGAACCTGATTCGCATAGAAGCCGTCGAGCGTCGCGACCACCGACACATCCGTGCGGCGGCGAACCGTCTCGTTACCCGGCTCCACCTTCAACTGATAGAAGCCCTTCTCACCGGCCTTCGGCAGACCAGCCCACAAGGTCTTCGCGCCGAAACCCAGGTAGCCCGGACCTGCCAGGATCAGCCACAGCAGCACAGCGACAGCACCACCGGCTCCGGTGGCAAATGCAAAAATCGATTTCTGAGGAACGACGGTCGTCGGACCAGCCTGACGCGCGGGCTTCAGCGTGTCTTCGGCGAGCAGTTCGAGCATGGGATCCGCCGCATCGCGACGTTCCAGGTACGTGACCAAGCGCTGCTGGAATTGGGGATTCGCCGTCTCGGCTTCGTCGGCCGCTTTGCGTTCATTCAACTTGAGCAGAGGAATGACCAGACCGAGCCCGATAGCGATCGCCAGCGAGAGATACAGCACAACGCGTGCAACCACCATACTGGTTTCCGAGAACGCGTATGCGTTGGTGATCAGCACCAGAGCGATCGTGGCGCCTAGAGCGACGCCGCAGGCGATAGCAGCACCGCGGCTCCACGTTAACAGCCTGAGCCTGGACTCAAGTCCGCGCAAATAAAGGTTCAACTGATCGCGGGTACTCATGCCTTTATCGTCTCCTCTGTATGGATCGATGAACGCAGATACCGGTTTGCGATCACCGACTCGGCCAACGCTACTAACAACAATAACACCAGGATGTAGGGCGCCAGACTCCACGGAGTGGAGTCCGCATTCACGCCGGCTTTGGCCGGATTCTTACCCGTATCCACACTACCGCCGGTCGACGACCACAGTTCCTGCGTCTCCGGCTCCATCACCGTCAAATCCGATTCGCGGCGATCCGCGTGGGTCGCGACCAGCAGCCGCCGACCGGCCGCGGTCTTCACATCGTAGAAACCTTCTTTGGTCAGCATCGCGCTGGGGGCCGACGCCGATTCTTCCAGCGAAAGCACGCGATTCCCGTCCGGATCCAGCACCTCGGCACTAACGCCCTGGTTCTGAACCCCGGCGCGCAGTTCGACGGCCGAATCCACCTGCACGTTCACAGGCTGGTTCACGCCGCCACCGCCCAGGTACTTCACGGCGTCCTGGACGAAGGGCACGTAAATCGGTTTGTAAGGAAGATCGTTTTGGCGCTCATCGAACGACGCGGCATAGGCGAGGACAAACCCTTCCCCCACCCGGCGCTCCAGCACCAGCGGCGATCCGTCCGAGAGCCGGGCCAGCACGTTGGCCTTGTCCGTCCCCAAAGTCACCGACTGGTAGAACTTCACTCCGTTCATGTGGTCCAGATTTTTCAGGACCTGGTGATTCTGATCGAAGTCGCCGATGCTCCAGAAGCGCTCCCCGCTGCGCGTGGCCAGCTTGGTGCCTTGAATCGGCACGTCCATCACTGGCACCTTGCTCAGCGCGACCGAATCGACACCGACGGCCACCATCAGTCCCCCGCCCTGCTCCACATACCGTTGCAAAGCGGCAGTCAGCGGCGCGGGCATGTTGCTGGGTTCAGAGAGAACGGCCAGCGTGTAATTCGAGTAGTTGGCGTTGGCCGCGACTTCCGGCCGCAGAACATCGACGGAGAACTCAGAGTCCGGATCGGAGGTCAGTGCCGCCGCGAAGAACTTCTGCGATTTCGGATGGCGGCCATCATCAATGAAGAGGACCTTCTTCGGATCGGTGCGCTCTACCGAGAACACATAGCGATCGTCCGCCGCCAGCGAATCGGTCGAGTCGATCTTGATTTCGCACTTGTTGTAACCGTAGGTGGCTTCCAGGCCAACGAACTCGACCGAGCCACGCCCGTTCGCATCCACCATCACCTGCTTTGAACCGACAGTCTTGCCGTTGAGGATCAGGCTGACATTACGCGTCGCCGCCGGGGCATTGAAGCCCGCGATCGTCGCGTTTATGCGCACCGTCTTCGGATCATACAATCGCGCCGGGGCGTTGACACTTTCGACGCTCCAATTCGGCGCGGCCTTGCCAATCGGATGCAGCACCAGCTTGGTGCCGTCATCCAGTCGCAGATCCGCGAACCCTGCCGGTTGGGCGGATTTCTGCAGATCGCTGATCAGATGTACTTCGAGCGGGATATCGGCCTGCTCACGCAACGTGCGCAGGTAGCGGGCCAGCACCCCGAAATCGGCCCGGCTGTCGCCTTCCTTCACCGCCGCGATCGCCGCGCGCAGTTCGTTCGGATCACTGATCTGCTGCGTCATCGCCTCCAGAATCCCGGAGAGCGCAACAACTTGGGCCTTCGTCCCCGTGGGAACACCAGCCAACACCTTCTGCGCTTCTTCCTTCGCCAGATCCAGGCGCGTGCTGCTGCCTTCCTTGGTCCGCATACTGAAGGAACGATCCACCGCGACCACTGTCAGGCGATCGCCACGCTGCGCGGCGGAGGATTGACGGATGAATGGATGCGCGAACAGCAGCGCCAGCAGAATCAGCATCGCGGCGCGCAACAGGAACAGCAGCAGGTAGTCGATCCGGCGATGCATCACCGAACTGGTTTCGCGATGTTCAAAGAACATCAGCGAGGGGAACAACTGCGGGTCTTCTTTCGAGCGCTTCAACAGGTGCAGCCAGACCGGCAAGCCGACGGCAAACAACCCACCCAGGAACCACGGAGAGAACAGCCCCATACCCTACAACCTTCCTGTCCGGATCGCGAGATACTTGCGCAACGATGCATCCAGCGGCTTGCTGGTGTCGCACAAGAAATAGTCGATCCCCGCACTGGTGGCCTTCGTCTTGATGCCCTCCAAGTGCGCTTCCATCTTGTCCTTGTACTCGCGCTGCGCATACGAAGAGGACACCTGCAGACGCGCACCTGTTTCCAAGTCTTCATACAACGCCGAGCCTTTGATCTTGGGCACGATCTCCTGCGGGTCCAGCACGTGGAACAGCACAAGTTCGGAGCCGCGCGCACGAATCGGACCAACTGCCTTGATCACTGTTTCGGGGTCTTCCCAGAAATCCGAAATCGCCACCACCATGCTGCGTTTGCGCAGGAAGTCGACGACGTGACTGAACGGCTTAGTGAAATCCGTACGGCTGGACTCCCCAGGCACCGCAGCGTCGATCGTATGCATCAAGCGCATCATCTGTCCTTGACGCGAAGATGGCGGAACGAAGTTACGCACATCCTCATCAAAGACCACGATGCCCGTGGCATCCCGCTGCAAGTGGGCCAGGTAGACCAGCGAAGCCGCGAGGAACTTCGCGTACTCCAACTTCTCCATCTTGCCGGAGCCGTACTTCATCGACTTGCTGGTATCCAGCAAGATCGTCAGCAGCGTATTCGTCTCGCCCTTGAACCGCTTCAGATACGTGCGATCCGTGCGGGCATAAACGTTCCAGTCGACGTGACGCAAGTCGTCGCCGGGCACGTACTGACGATACTCCGCGAACTCCTGGCTGAAGCCAAAGTCCGGCGATTCGTGCAAGCCGCTAATAAAGCCGTCGACCACGGTCTTGGCGACCAGGTCGAGACTTGAAATTCCAGCCAATACGGCCGGGTCAAGGAAACGCTGTATCATGCGTGCGGCTTCCTTGAAAAGTTACGCTTTGGGGCGCGGCGTCGCTTCGATCAAGCGGCCCAGAATATCGTCCGCCGTGAGTTTCTCACTTTCAGCCTGGAAGTTGAGCAGAATACGATGGCGCAGAATGGGGCGCACCAAAGCTTCGACGTCTTCATAGGTGACATGCACGCGCTTGTTCATCAGAGCGCGTGCCTTAGCAGCCAGCACCAAGCTCTGCGCCGCGCGAACGCTGGCGCCGAAGTTGACGTACTTCTTCACGAAGTCCGGAGCGTCCGGATTCGAGGGACGCGAAGCGCGCACCAGCATGACGGCATGACGGGCCACCGATTCCGCGATCGGCACCATGCGCACCAGGGCCTGGAAGTCGCAAATCTCTTCCGGGTTGGTGACCGCGTTGACCTTCGCCTTATGCGAAGTCGTCGTCAGGTCCAGCACCTTCAATTCTTCTTCCGCCGGCAGGTAGTCCAGCATGATGTTGAAGATGAAGCGATCCAACTGCGCTTCCGGCAGCGGATAAGTGCCTTCGAGCTCGATCGGGTTCTGCGTGGCGAGCACGAAGAACGGTTCCTGGATCTTGTAGTTGTTGCCGCGAACCGTACAGGTGTGTTCCTGCATGGCCTCGAGCAAAGCAGCCTGCGTCTTGGGCGGCGTACGGTTGATTTCGTCCGCCAGCATGATGTTACAGAAGATCGGGCCTGGAACGAAGGTCCAGGTGCGCTTGCCCGTCGTGGAATCTTCTTCGATGATGTCGGTGCCCGTGATGTCGGTGGGCATCAGGTCAGGCGTGAACTGGATACGTTTGAACTCCAGGCCCAGGATCTGGCCGATGGTGCGCACCAGTAGCGTCTTCGCCGTACCGGGCAAGCCGGTGATCAGGCAGTGGCCGCCGACGAACAGGCCGATGAGGACCTGGTCGATCACCTCATCTTGACCCACGATGACGTTGTGGACCTGATTGATGATTCCTTCCTGCACCATGTGAAAGCGTGCGATGCGGTCTTTCAAATCACCGGAGTCCACGGACTGTAAGGTTGAGGGTGTCGACATTCGAGTTTCGTCTATTCTTCCAGATTTCAGTCTTTACTGCGCACTCAGTTCCAATAACAACTTCTGGGCCGGCTTGTAGCCCGGCGCCGCTTCCAGCGAAGCGAATACTTCTTCTAGAGCTTTGTCATTCTGCTTGACCGCGCGATACGCCGTCGCCAGGTTGTAATGCGCCCCCGCCTGATCGATCGTACCGCTGCCCAACACACCCTGGAACTCGCGCACCGCGCCTTTGGGGTTCCCAAGTTCCATGTACAGCGTCCCCAGCTTCTGGTGCGCCACTTCATCTTTCAAGAAGATGAAGTTCAACTTTTCCAGGGCGGAGACCGCCGCTTTCTTGTTGCCAGCTTCCATCTGCAGGTCGGCCAGTTGCTTCAACGTGGCTGGCGTACGACCGCCGTGCTCCGCCCACGCTTCGAGCTGCGTGATCGCCTTGGGCTTGTCGCCCTTGCCTAGGTAAGCCTGCGACAGGAACTCATATACGTTGGCCGGCTCGATGTAGTCCGGGTAAATATCGCGGATCTCCAAACCGTCCTTGATCACCGCGTCCCACTGCTTCTCCTTGGCTGACGCAGCAACGTCCTTCAAGCGCTTAGTCCAGTTATCGAAGCCATCGACGGCGGTCTTCGTGTCCTTTTCGAGCCACGGGAAGAACTGCGCATCGAACTCTTCCGGCGTCACGCCCAGCGCGTCTTTCAGCACCGTCGGCGTGTCCTTCAGGTTCTTGTAACCGTCGATCATCTTCAGCACGGCATCGAAGCCCCACTTGTCGATGATGTAGGTCAGCACGCGGCCGCCCTGGTAGTAGCTCACGATCACCTGCTCCGGGTAGCTCGGGTGAATGTAGCCGCGATCCAGATCGGCAATCGGCAGCAACTTCTTTTCCTTGATCGCCTTGATCTCGCGCGGCGTCATGCGATCGCCCCATTCGGGATGGACGGCCGTTTCTTCATATACAGCCAGACCTTCGGTGAACCAGCGCGGCGTGCGGCTCTGCGTCATGGTCAGCACATATACGTGGCTCAACTCATGCCACATCGTCGCGGCCCAGTGAAACTCACCCGGCTTGCGACCGTTGGGCGAATCCATCGCGACCACCTTGCCGAACGTCACACCTAGCGCGCCCAACCCCGGCATGCCCATCGTGCGCACCGCGAAGTCTTCGTGATCCGGATACACTTCGATCTGCACCGGGCCGTCCAGCTTGAACTTGTACTTCTTCTCGTAGGTTGTGAGCGCCGTCTCAAACTCTTCCTGGATGTAAGGACGCAGCAGCGCCGCTTCCTTCTTCTGCAGCTTCAGGATGGTGCGAGGCGTCGTCGTCGTTTCGAAATTTGCGTAGCTGTCGAGCAGCTTGAGCGAGTTGCGCACAATTAGCAGCGACGGAGCCGGACCTTCATTGAAAGTCTTCTCCAACTGCATCCGAGCTTCCTCGTCTTTGCCGAAGCGCATCAGGTTCACACCCAGCTCCGCGCGCGCCGTCCACAAGTCGGGCTTCAGTTCCAGCGCCTTGCGATAGGCGGCGATGCCTTCGTCATAGCGGCGATTGATCACAAAGAAGTGACCCATCGTTTCGTAGGCCTCACCGTAGTTCGAACGGATCTTGAAGATCTTGTCCAGCCATTCCTTGCCAGGCCGGTCGTTCATCTGCTCGATGGTCGCCAAAATCGCCATAGCCTGCAGCGCGTCATTCGGTGCGATCTGCAGAGCGTTCTTCGCATCCTCAAGCGCCTTGGCTTCGTTGTTGTCCTCAAGATGCATCTGCGCCATCAGTTCGTGGGCCTGGTACATCTTCGGATCGGCCTTCAGCGCCTTCTCCGCCCACTTGGTGGCTTCGCCGTCGTAACCGATGCTCAACACCTTGGCCATGCCCATCATCGCGGGCGCATAGTCCGGATCCAGCTCCAGGGATTCCTCGAAGCAGTCGCGCGCGTCCTTCGGCTGATCGATGAGGATGTACATTTGACCCCAGCGCGTCAGGCGCACGGGATCCTTCTTATTCGCCGCGATCGCCGCTTGAAACGCGGTGTTCGCCGAGCCCATATTGCCCAGCCCCAGGTAACCTTCCGCGATGGCCCACGGATCGCGCGATTGCGTCAGCTTCGTGTAGCATGCCTTCGCCGCGGCCACGTCCGGCTTGTCGCGAAGTTTGTCGCATTCGGCCTGCGGCATCGGCCCTGACTGCGCATGAACGCGGCGGAACCAACGCTGCTCATCGCCCACATACAGGGCGATCAACACGAGGGCGGCAATGAGGTAAGGAAACTTGGACTTCATCATGCGCTATTGATCCAGACTCGCCTGCACCTTCGCGAGTTCCAGCAACAATTGCTGCATCTGCTTCGTGTACGCCGGCGTATCCATGGAAGCCTTCTTGTACTTCAACTCATCAATCGACGTTTCGAGGTCATCCTTCTTCTTCAGCAACGCCTGCTTCGCCGGAGTTGCCGCAACCGTTGCCGCCGAACCCAGGTGCAGCAGCGGGAAACGCCCCGCCAACAGCCCTTGGCCATTCGCGACAGACGGATCGTTTTCGCCGTCGCCCTTGCCCGTATCTTCCAACATGGAATGCTCGGTCGCCAGGCGCTTCTGCGTATCGAAATAATCCTTGGTCTTTAGGCGCGCGTACTTGTAGACTTCGAGTGCCGTCAGTGTCTGATTCTTGTCCGTATCGGCTGCCGGATCGCGGAACGCTTCCACCCAGAACCGGGCGAACACCGTCGCGTTCTTCTCAGTGCCGGCCTTGGTCGCCGTGATCACCGTGCGCTTGTCCTTTTGCAGCTTCTCGATCGCGCCGCCGCTGGCGCTCGTCCCAATCACGACCAACTGCCGCGCCGGAATCTTGTTCAGAGCATCGGCCAATTCGCTCGCGGAAATATCCTGACCCGGAATGTTCAGCTTGTAATCGATGTCATCGAAGGTGCCATGCCCGATGAAGAACACCGCCAGCGTGTCGTCGGCCTTGGCCTGACTCGCGAACCCGGCCAGCTTGGCCTGGATGTTCGCCTTGGTCGCGTCCTTGCCCGTAAGGACTTCCACCTTCGCGCCCGCTTCGCCCGCCAGCGCCTTCTTCATATCGCCAGCCCACGCAGTGAAGCGCTGTTCGTAGTCGGGCTCGCCGCCCAAACCAGCCACAGTGAGATAGAAGCTGTTGGCCTGCACCGAAAGCGCAGCCGCCGCCAGCAACAATACCGTTCTCATATCGTCCCCCACTTGCGCCGGAGCAACCACTCCACCGCGCGAATCATCAGGAAGGCCAGGAACAAAATCGGCATGTCCCACAGATCGCGCGTCTCGCGCACACTGATTCCGCCTTCAGAATACGTGATGTCTTCCCCTAGTTGTTGGGCGTCGGCGGGCTTGTAGTAGTTACCCTTGGTCTCCGACGACAACTTTTCCAGCAACGCACGATTCTGCTCAATGTGGAAGTTCTCCGCCGTGCCGTCTTCGCGACGGAACGTGAACGCGTCACGACCCAGTTCCTGGTCACCGCGCTTGGCGATCACCTCCACCAGATAGTCACCCTGTTTCGGAGCGGTCCAATCCAGCGTGAAGGTTCCCGGCTCGCCCTGATCCGGCGTCATCGCGACGGTTTCCGTCACGCCCTCGCCGATAATCCGAGCTTCCACCACCGCGTCCGCCGCCGGCATGAACGTCTTGTCCTTCACCGTCGCCCGCAGTTGCGCCACCGATTCATCCGCCATCAAGCTGCGCGGCGTCGAACCCGTCACGTGCGCCGGAGTATCGGTCACCATCCACCGCAGGAACTGGCGATAGAACATCTCGTGGCTCATATCGCTCTTGTCCTGCAACATCTGCCAGCGCCAGCTACCCGACGTCGCAAAGATCGCCGAACGCCCGCGGCCGTAATTCATCGTGATCAACAGCGGCAGCGCCTTGCCGCCACCATTCATCGGCACGGCCTCGGCCAGCACCAACGCGCCCAGCTTCGGCGTACCCACATCCTGCACGTTGCGGATGTACGGCAAGTCCTCAAAGCGTTTGTCGTTCTTCTTCGGATCGTCTTCCAGGCGCGTGATCAGGCTCTCCGAACCCTGTGGCGTCAGCCGCACATTCGCCGGGGTCCATTGGAACGTGCCCTTCTTATCCGGCAACGTCGTCGGCATCACTTCGGCCACCGGCGTCGCCTGCCAGCCGCCATCGGCCAGCGCATCCTTGCCACCCAGGAACGCCAAACCGCCACCGCGGCGATCCACAAAATCCTTCACGTTCTGCAACTGCTGCGGAGTCAGATACGCCGCATCCACGCTGCCGAACATCAGTCCATCGAACGCGAACAGTTCTTCCACGGTCGTCGGGAAGCCGTTCTTCAGTTCATCCGCGCTTTTCACACCTTGGCGATACAACTTATTCGGAGCCGTACGCAGGATCGTCACCAGATCGATCGACTGATCGTCTTCCACCGCGCGGCGCGCGAACTTGAATTCCCAGCGCGGCTCGCCTTCCAGATACAGGATGCGAGGCTTGCGCTTATCCACGTTCACCATGCGCGTCACGATGTTATTGCGCAGGTTCTCTTCGTTGGGCAGCGGATCGATGAACGCCTGAATCATGCGCACGCCCGCAGGGCCCGCGTTAAACAGCACCGTCTCCAATTGCTCGGCACCTTCGGCCTTCAGCGTGACGTCCTGCGCCGCCAGAACCTTGTTGTTATCCCGAATCGTGATCTTCGCCTTCTGCCCGGTGAAACCATGCTGATGGAACGTCACCAAAGCGGACAAGCGCGATTCGGGCAACGTGCGCTGCGGCAGCTCGACGTTCGAAATCTCGATATCGCGCTGCATCTGCTCGCGACCGAAGCCAATCGTATGCACCGGGATGCGCTGCCGACGGATCTCAGCGATCGTTTCCAGATCCACGCCGCCCGTGTTATCGGCGCCGTCGCTCAGCACCACCATCGCGCCGATCGGCAAGCTGGCCGCATCGGCCACCACTTGCTTCAAGCTCGGGCCGATGTGCGTCACCGGAGATTGCGCGTTCAACTGATCTAAACCTTCGATGCGCGCAAGGTGATCGGACATCCGATACACCCGCACCTGGAACTTGTCCTTCAGCTTCTGCAGCAGTCCGTCGGTGAGCACCTTCGTCGCGCGATCCTTGCGCGCGGCGTCGCCCTCATCCTTGGTCGCCATGCTGGAGGAATCGTCCACCAGAACGGCCACGATGTTCTGTTGCGGCTTCAGCGTGGAAACACTCAGAGCCGGACGCCAGATCATGAACAGCAGCAGCGCCGCTAAAGCAGCCTGCAGCAGCCACACCAGCACCGAGCGAACAGGAGTCGCCGCGCCGCCTTTGCGCCAAATCAGAAACCCCAGACCGGCCGCGGCAGCAGCGATACCAGCCCACAACATCCAGACCGGCCAGGAGTTGAGAAACACGAAGTTTCCCTGGTTGAACACGGTCCGCGAATACTTGAAGAGGAACTCGAACATGTCGGCTGGCGTCTTCTTTCAAAAAACCTCAGTGAGTCAAATCATACACTACGTAGTTCGTTGCAATCCGGTACGCCATGTTCGCCCATTCTTCGGGGTACTCCGGATCGTTGGCGTGTTCAATCGCGTCACTCAAATCCATGTTGTGGCAGATCGCCACCACGATCCGTCCCTGGGTGTCATAAATCGCCCGCCACTTCGGCTCGAAGCCGTCAAATTCATAGGGTACGCCCGACTGCAGGAACTGCTTGCCCGGAATCTGCACACGCTTCCCCAAGTCATATATGACGTGAAAAATCGGATCAGTGTTATCGATATCTACAATTGGTCGGTTGCCGAACACTTTTTGTAGACCTTTGAGGAAGTTCGCCCATTCCACGGTGCCGTGAAAATCATCGGTCATCAGGAACCCGCCGCGATCCAGATACTCCCGCAACTGGTCCGCTTCGTCCTCGAACAGGTTCCAGTGCCCGGGCTCTACCGCATAGAGAAAAGGGAAGTTATAGACGTCGTCGGAGCCATCGAGCTCACTCACATGCTCCACCGACGTGGTGTCCATGGTGGTCAGCCGCTTCAGGCCGATCTGGAAATTGCGGTCGCCATCGGGATAGTCGGTCGCCCAACCCATCCAGCCGGTGTGCGCTTGAGGATGGAGGATCCCAGCGGAAGTGTACTTGAGGCGGGCCCGCGTCCATTCATGCGGCACATTCCAGTCGGAAGGGACGCGGAGTTGGCCGGTGCGCCACTCCATTGCTGCTTCGGTCTGTCCGTTCGCAACCAGTTCCGGCATGTAGTCGTGGAACGGCTTTTGCGCCAGCAGGACTCCCCAGGACGCCAGGCAGGCGAAGATGAGGAAAAGAGTCGAGCGAGCGCGCATCCTATGTGTTGGACTGCCAACTGCGCACTAAGGATAGCACGCAAGATGCCGGATTCTCGGGGTCTCAGTGCGTTAAATCGTAGCTGGCGTAGTTGACCAGAATCCGGTGCGCGGTCGTGGCCATTTCTTCGGGATACCAGGGCTCGTTCGAATGTTCCCAGGCGTCGCCCAAGTCCATGTTGTGGCAGATCGCGACCACGATCCGGCCTTTCTTGTCGCGAATCCCTCGCCAGCGCGGATACGGATCGTCGGCCTGTTCGTAGGTGCGGCCATAGGCCAGCGCGGCCTCGCCCGCGATCTGGATTTTCAGGTCCACGTCGGACAGCATGTGGAAGATTGGGTCGGTCTGCGGCAAGTCCTCGATATCTTCGTTCGGGAACGCCATCCGGATGCCCTCTTCAAAGACCTGCCATTGGTAGCGTCCGTGGAAGTCATCCACCATAAGGAAGCCGCCGCGATCCAGATACTCGCGGAGTTGCTTACCTTCCTCTTCATCCAACTGCCAACGCCCCACCTCGACCGCGTAGAGGAACGGCCAGTTGTAGATATCGTCGGAGCCGTCCAACTCGGTCGGCTGCTCCACGCTGCGCACGTCGATCGACGTCAGTCGCCGCACGCCTTCGATCAGATTGCGATCGCCGCCCGGATAATCCGTGCCCCAGCCGCCGAAACCGAACGCCATGCGGCCGCCGTAGCTCCGCCACATCAGCCTAGCGGTCACCCACTCATGCGGAACGTTCCAGTCCTTGGGCAACGGAATCCGATCCTCGCCAGGATATTCTTTGAAGGGTTTTTGCGCGAGAAGAACGCCCCACAAACTGAGCGTCAGGATGACGGCGAGAATTGCGGAGCGAGGGCGCATCGCGTGCCCAGAGTAGCACGACCACCTAGACGCGGAACCGCGTCGGTGAGGGAGCGGATAAAACTAGACGAGAGCGCTTTCCTGGAATTCCCCACGCTCATTCATCCAGCAGCGGTACTTGGTGCGAACCTCGTTCCGGTTGCGGAAGCAGGCGTCGGCCTGCAGCATGAGCTTTGGGGGGGCACTCATCACCAGCTTCTTCGCTGCTTCTTTAGCGGCAGCCAAGCCGGTGCATGGAACCTCAGCGCTGAAGACTTTCGGGGAGTCCCGGTGCATCTCCATCGTTCGGACAAAATATTGCATCGTTGGGATTATAGACGAGCCCCACGCCGAATGGTGTGGGGCTCGTTTCGATCAGATTTAGCGAGCCGCTTCGGTACCCGCGTCGCGGGTGCGCTTCTTGCGATTGCGCTTGCGGGCGAGAGCCGCCTTCACGCGCTTCTTTTCGCCCGGCTTCAAATAGAAGGAGTGACGCTTGGTCTCCTTGATAATGTCAGCCTGCAGCACCTTGCGCTTAAAACGGCGCAGCGCGCTTTCAAGGGTTTCGCCCTCTTGGATGTAAACTTCCGCCACTTATTACGCTCCTAGAAAAAATCGTTTTACCAGCGGTTCCCGCGATCGCCACCACGGCCACCGCCACCGCCACGTCCGCCGAATCCGCCACGACCACCGCCGCCACCGCCCGCAGGACGGGGGCGCGCTTCGTTCACGTTCAGCGCACGTCCATTCATTTCCGCACCGTTCAAGGCCGCGATGGCGTTTTCCGCCTCACGCTTGTCGGTCATTTCGACGAACGCGAACCCGCGGGGCTGCCCGCTTTCACGATCCGTCACGATGCTGACGCGTTCCACGTTCCCATATTGGGCAAACGCCGCGTGCAGCTCGTCTTGCGAAGTCTGGTAACTCAGATTACCGACGAAAATGTTCGTCATCGCCTTACTCCTCAACTTGCTGAGATCGGTCTTGCATCTTTGTCAGCAAAACAGACGGCAAACCACTACCGGAGTAAGACTCGGCAAAGACTGCTACCACTCTACCACGACTCCGGATCCACTGCCTACCCGCCAGCTGGGCCGAGGCCTCCCTAGTGCGTCAGATCGTAGATCACGTAGTTCGACAGGATCCGGAACGCCGCCTGCGCGAATTCTTCCGGATAAAAGGGAGCATCCGCAAACTCGATGGCATCGCCCAAATCTGAGTTGTGCACGATCGCCACTTCCACGCGCTGCTTCTTGTCGTACACCGCGCGCCAGTGCGGAGCCGGATCGGCCCGCCCGCGGCACTCATTCATACTGCCGCTATTGGTGTACTGCTGACCCGGAATCTGGGCCCGCAGGTCGAGCTCGAACACCGTGTGCGCAATCGGATCGTTGTCCGGGATATCCAGAATCTCGCGATCCCCGGCCACCATCTGGAAGCTCTCCATGAAGCTTTCCCATTCATCGGCACAATGGAAGTCGTCCACCATCAGGAAGCCGCCGCGATCCAGATAGTCGCGCAACTGCTTGGCCTCTTCTTCCGACAGCTGCCAGCGCCCGACTTCGACACCGTAAAGGAACGGCCAATTGTAGACGTCGTCTGAGCCGTCCAGATCAATGGTCTGCTCCACCGAACGCGTATCGAGCAGCGTCAGCCGCTTGATCCCGCTCACCAGCGTGCGGTCGCCCTTGGGATAGTCGGTCGCCCACGAACCCCAGCGTCCACCACCACCGCCTCGCCGTCCTCCGCGGAAGCCCCCGCCGCCAAATCCGAAGCCGCCACCACCGCCGGAATAACGCAAGCGACCCCACACCCATTCGTGGGTCTCCTTGGCGTCTTTCGGGATGGGTGTCGGAGACTGCCCGGGATACTCTGCCCACGGTTTCTGCGCGTGCAGCAACCCGATCGCGGCACAGCCCAGCAGGATGAACATCAATGCAGAACGCGGACGCATGGCGGGTCCAGAATATCACGGCCCACGCCGGGAAACTCAGTGACTCAGAGCGTATGTCACGTAATTCGTCAGCACCCGGAACGCCAGCGCCGAAAATTTCTCCGGATACAGGGGATTGTCGGAGTGCTCAATCGCATCGCCCAGATCCATGTTGTGGCAGATCACCACCACGATGCGGCCCCGCTTATCGCGAATCGCCCGGAAGCGCGGTATGACACCGCCCTTCTCATAGGTGACGCCTGTTTTCATGTACTCGGCCGACGGAATCTGGATCAGCTCGGTCACGTCGCTCACCGTATGAAACACCGCGTCCTTGGCGTCCAGTTCTTCCACGACGTGGCCTGGCAGCACCATGTCCATGTTGTACTCGAAGGTGTTCCACTCTTCCTCGCTGTGGAAGTCGTCCACCATCAGGAACCCACCGCGATTCAGGTAGTCGCCCAGTTGTTCGGCCTCGGGCTCGGTCAGATCCATCATCCCGACCTCGACGGCGTACAGGAACGGCCAGTTGTAGATGTCGTCGGATTCGTCGAGTTCGGTGACTTGCTCCACGCTGCGCACATCCATCGACGTAAGGCGGCGCAAGCCCTGGGCCAAGTGACGATCCCCGCGCGGGTAGTCCATGGTCCAGTACAGATCCGTGCCGTAGCGCGAACGCCAGATATCGGGGAATTTCAGCCTCGCGACGACCAGTTCGGCAGGCTTCTCCCAATCAGGAGGCAGTGGGTAGTCGGAGTAGTCTTCGGCCGTCTCGCGATACTGCTTGAACGGTTTCTGCGCAAAGACAAAGACAGCGCCGGCCAGCAGGATTAACAAGGCAGCGAGGCCACGGCGCGTCATCTCATTCCTAGAGTAACGCTCGCGGCCCGCGCTACGAAGCTAGGCCTGCCCAAGGAGTTGCGGCGTGCCGATATTGAAGAACTCCAGGAATTTCTTATTGTGCGGAGTTTGGGTCGCAGCCCCGGGCTTTAGGTCCGGAATCATGCGAGCAAACTCGGTGCACTGGTTGCCAATCACGGAATCCTGCGCCAGGCATTGCGCCGATGTCGTAGCGCGGCCCACCGCGTAGTAGTCATTGGAGAAGCTGTAGGCGACCCTGGCGCCCACCAGTTCTTCCACTTGTTCCACAGAGAACATGGAGCGTTTCGGCACGCGATTCAACAGCACCCGCACGCGCGAATCCAGGCCCACGGTTTTGAGGAAGCTCATCTTCTCCCGCGCCAGATGCAGCGACGGAATCTCCGGCGTACACACCATGAAGATGTGTCGCGATTCCTGCATCACTTCGAGCGAGTACCGTTCCAGGTTGCCGGACATGTCAAATACCAGCGACTCATAGTTGCGGCGCATGAACGCCACCAGCGTCGCCACCTGAGACGGCTCAATGCGCAGATTCGGATTCACCCGCCCCGCGTGCAGCAGGTCCATACCAAAACGCGAGGTGATCAACTGCGGCCAGAGGGTTTCGTCCAGACTGTTGACGTTCTCCATCGCGTCAACGATCGAATACTCCGGATACAGCTGCAGCAGGAAGCGCAGCATCCCGGAGTTTAAGTCCAGATCCGTCAGCAACACGCGGTTTTCCCTGCCCCGCGCCAGCGCCGCGCTGACATTCAACGCGAGCGTCGTGGTCCCCACACCCGCCTTCGACGGCAGGAAGGACAGGATCTGTTCCGCAGCGGCGTAAACCGGCTGCTTCCGTTGCAGCAACGCCTGCAAGTTGCGCAGCGCATCGGCAACAGAAGTTACATCGAAAGAATCCGACAAAAACTCGCGTACCCCCGCCCGCATAGATTCCCGCAGCAGGTTCGGATCGCACGCCTTGCTGATCCCGATCACCTGCAGCCCAGGAGCCTGAGTCTCCAACAATCGCACCGTGCCAGCACCCAATGCGGCGTTTTCAAAACTCAGAAACACCACGTCCGGAGCGCACGCACGCAGCATTCGCAGCAGATCCAGCGGAGCCGGATAGTCATGGATCACCCGGAACAGTTCCACATCCGGGGCAAAGTGACCCAGCGTCGTCGCAAGCAGGTCGGCGGTTTCCCGCTCGGGGCTGATGATGATGGTCCTTAACACACTGTCCTCACATTTCCAGACTACTGAGCCACGGCCGGACCAGCAATTAACGGTTTAACCGGCTTCTGGCGAAGAACAGGCCTAGACGCGCGGGGAAAACCTTAGCCAGACATCGAGGGAACACCCTACGCCCAAAGGATGTGAGGGTCGCGCTCTGCCTCCGCCAGCCCGCCGGCGACCGCCGCTCGAGCGCGAGGCTGCAGCAGTTCCTGGACGAACGCTCGAAACTGACGCACCAGTTTGGTTTCCTTGCGCTTGGCCGCAAACAGCGATTCTGCGGGCTGTACCGATTGATTCATTTCAAAGGTGTCATCGACAAACGTCGCCGCCACCGGTACTCCCAGGAACTCCTCGATCTTCCCGCTGGGCACAGCCAGCGCCTGATCCGAACGATTCACAATCGCCGAGATGCGCGTCGACAAACCGATCGTCTTCAAGAACTGGAGCTTCTCGCGCCCCAAATGGAGGGAGCCCGCATCCGGATTGCACACCGCGAACACCTGCTTCGACTCCTGCATCACCTGCAACGAGTGGCGCTCCAGGTCGCCCGACATATCGAAGAACAGCGCACGGTAACTGCTGCGCGCAAAATCGATCAACCCCTGCACCTGCTGCGGCTCCAGATACGCCTGGGGATTGATGCTGCCCGAATGTAAAATGTCGATGCCATCCCTGCGCGATACCAGTTGCGGCCACAAACTGACGTCCATTTCTTCAGCCCGTGCGAGTGCATCCACAATCGAAAGGTCCTGCGGCAGCTTTAACAAGAACCGCACCATCTCGCAGGTCAGATCCAGGTCCGACAACAACACTTTCATGCGCTCTCCTGCGCAAAGGCCGCGCTGGCATGCACCGCCACCGTCGTTGTCCCCACTCCTGGCTTCGCTGGCAAAAAAGAATAAATGTGATCCGTCGCCGAATACGACAGTGGAGCCGTCTTCAGCAGCCGCCGGACCGCCTCTAACGACGAGGCCAACTGCTCTGGCTCAAACGGCGGCGTCAGAAAATCCCGCGCCCCCACATGTAGGGCCTGCATCATCCGATCCTGATCCAGCCCTGCATGGACCGCCACCACCGGCAATGCCTCGGCCTCCGACTCCAAGTAGCGCACGACCGCCACCGCGGTCTCCAGGTTTTCCAAACTCAGGAAAATCGCCTGCGGTGAAAAGGTTCGCAGCGCTCGCGCCAGTTCCGTCCCCGATGGATACTTCGCCAAAGCCTGACACCACGCCGTCTCCGCGCCCAAAGCCTCGAACGCCTGCACCAACTGCTCCCGCAGTCCCGCATCCGGACAAATCACCTGAACTCGTAATGGACCCTGTTGCGCCACTTGCCTGCACCCTAGAGCCCTTATCCGTGAGGGCTACAGCATTGTGAGGAACCAGCGCCCCAAACCCCCGGCACTTGCGCGATCATATCTTGAGGTCATGCCAAGATCCATTGCTCGTATCCTCTGGGGACTCGTCTCCCTCGGCGCCGCCATCGGCCTCGGAGCCGTCGCCTCCAGTCAAGGTGAACCCGTCAACTCCACCTGGTTGGTCGTCGCCGCTGTCTGCACGTACCTGGTCGGGTACAGGTTCTATGCCGGATTCATCGCCGCCAAGGTCATGGCGCTCGACAACTCCCGCGCCACCCCCGCCGAACGTCTCCGCGATGGCCATGACTACGAGCCCACCAATAAATGGATCGTCTTCGGCCACCACTTCGCTGCCATTGCCGGCCCCGGTCCTCTTGTCGGACCCATGCTCGCCGCGCAATTCGGCTACCTCCCTGGTTTTCTGTGGATCGTCATTGGCTGCGTCCTGGGCGGCGCCGTCCAGGATTTCGTCGTGCTGTTCTG
>CANIIC010000035.1 GCA_947467395.1 Bryobacterales bacterium | reverse complement strand
TTCGTGATACACGAGTTCCGCAGGCTCGGATTCGGCGGCTCCCACGGCGACCATCAGCGGGACGAGGTGGTCTTCGTGCGGATGCGCGACGCGCGCGGAGGGCGCTTGTGACCAGTGGCGAAGTTGATCGTTGCGGGCCTCCCCCGTCGCCGTGCAGACAGCGTGATTCAGCCAGCGATCGAATTCATGCGAGGGGCGCTGGCCGCTGGCACCAAGCATGCGGAGGTTGTGATAGCTGAGCCCGCTGCCGATGATCAGAACATTCTCGTCGCGGAGCGGAGCGAGGGCTCGTCCGGCTGCGATGTGAGCGTCAACGTTGTAGTTGCTGCGCAGGGACAGTTGCAGCACGGGGACTTCGGCGTTGGGATAGATGGCGCGCATCGGGGCGAAGGTGCCGTGATCGAAGCCACGCTCCACATTGGCATGCGCGGTAATGCCGGCGGCCTGCAGCAGATCGAGCACGCGTTGCGCGACCTCGGGGGAACCGGGCGCCGGGTATTGAATCGAGTACGTGAAGTCGGGGAAGCCGTAATAGTCGTAGACCATCGGCGGCTTCGGATTCGTCATCACCGTAAAGTCGCGCTCTTCCCAATGGCCGGAGATCATCAGGATGGCTTTCGGTGTGGTCGCGATCTGCCGAGGCATGTCGGCGAGTGAGGCTTCTAGCGCATCATAAACACCGGGCATCTGCGCTTTCAGCCATGGCCATGGACCGCCGCCGTGAGAAATGAAATAGGTCGGGAGACGGCTCATCTACAATTACGCGACTCCTTCGTTGTGCATCAGCTTGCCACTTACAATCGTCAAAAGCGAGCGGGTGCGTTTGAATTCTTCGTCCGAGACGGCGAAGCAGTCTCGATCCAGCACGATGAGGTCGCCGCGATTGCCGACTTCGATGGAGCCGAGGTCATCTTCGCGAATGAACCACTTGTTCGCCGCGGTGGCGAGCCACAGGACTTCCTGGCGGGTAAGAGCTTGGTCGCCAAGGATCGACTGGCCGGCGAGGTTCTTGCCTGTGGTCATGGTGTAGAAGTTCACCCAAGGGTTGATGAGCGTCACATCTCCGCCATCGGAGTGGTACCCCTTGTGGATCGCATGACTCATCAACATGCGATAGGGAGGGCCCAGGTTGGTGCCGACGCGCAGTGGACCCCAGCCCACGAGCACGCCCATGCCCATGGCGTTCATGCGATTGGCGAGATCCAGGGGGAATTCCGGGATGTGCGAGATGATCCAGCGGAGGTCTTTGAGCGGGATCTCCGCGTTGACGGTTTCGCGATCCTTGATGAGATTGGTGACACCCGCAAGATTCAGAGCGTGATCTTCTGCGCGCCAGCCTGCTTTTGCGATGGCGCGAAGGCCGTCGACACCGCCGCCAGTGAATTCACCGATGCCGCCGGTCTTGATCCACTCATCGCCGAAGAACGGGAATGAGTTCTTCAGCCGCTGGGAGAGCGTGGGCAGAGGCGGGTTGGCCGTGGGTGAATCCTGATGGAGGAAGTCGAGCCGCATACGCGCGGGGAGGCGGCCTTCGCGCTGCAGAGCCAAGAACGGCTCATGCATCGTGAAGGTGTTTTCGTTGGCGAGACCACCGGAGAGTGCCTCGGAATGAAACGCTCCACTATCACGATGGGTGGTGATGCCAAGCTTCGAGTAATAATTGAGCGCGTCGAGAGCCGACCGCTTGCGCGTGTCGGCGTTCAACAGTTCCTTGCGGAGCGCGAGCAGAGCGGCGGTGAGCGCGGGTCCGGCGATGGCTCCATCGGCGCCAACGATGACGCTCCGCGCTTCGAGCCACGCTTTGCCTTGTGTGTTCGTGCGCGCTCCACCTTGTGCGGCTTGGATGTAGACGGGGCGGCCAACGGCGTCGAGTTCGGCCAGGGTCGGCAGGCGATTCTCTGTGAACTGCATCGCGGAGACGGGTCCAACGGTACTGATGAATTCGTTCGCCGGGACATTCGCCGCTCGGGCTTTGAGGGCAGCGATGGCATCGGGGATGGTGAACACATGTTCGAGCGGCGTGTGCCAGCCGGGGCGATTACCGACGAGCACGATGTGGTTATGCGCATCGATGATGCCGGGCAGCGCTGTCTTCCCTTTGAGGTCGATGCGACGTGCGCCTTTGGGCGCGGAGATCTTGTTCCCGACAGCAGTGAAGCGGCCATTTTGAATGAGGGCTTGGGACACGATCCGGTTCATGGGATCCATGGTGTGGATCTTTCCGTTGACCAGAAGAACGTCTCCGCCAGCGTTGCTAGCCGGGGCCTGGGCGAGCAACTTGGTCCCCGCGAGAGCGAGTCCGGTCGAGTAGAGGAAGTCCCTGCGTTTCATGGCCATTGATTCTATCGCACGGGTCGCGCGACAGACGGGGAGTCCGTCGAGTCATACTCTTCGCCTGATACACTAGACTGGTGAGTCTAGTCGCAAAGAAAACCAAGCAACAAGTGGTGACTGAGCTTCGCTGCTCCGAGATTCTGGACGCCGCTCGCCGGCTGTTCAGCCGACGTAGTTTTCAGGAGGTCACGATTGATGAGATCGCGGCCGAGGCGGAGCTGGCGAAGGCCACGGTCTATCAGTACTTCCCATCGAAGCAAGACATCTACCTGGAAGCTCTTCGGGTGGGGGTTCGGGAACTGCTCGACCTGACCGAGGCCCAGATGAAGTCCGCAGTCGGAACTAAGGCCAAGATCGAAGCGTTCATCCGGACGAGGCTGGGGTATTTGGAGCAGCATCGTGAGTTCTTCGCGGTGTATCACTCCGAATTCGGCAACCTGATTCATCCCGCGGCGTTGAACCAGGAATTCCGCAAGCTGTACCGGCGGCAATTCGATCTATTGGAATCGGTAATTGCACAGGGTGTAGAACGCGGTGAACTGACGGCGGTAGCGCCGAATGTGATGGCGACGATGATCTACGAAGCGACGCGCGGTTTGATGCTGCATCACTCGCTGGGATGGTCTGACACGCCGGTGGAACAACAGGTGGCTGGCCTGATGCAGATTCTGTGCGATGGCGCTTGCAAGAAAGGAAGTAAACGATGAGGAGACGCGCCTACATATTGGCGGCTGTGCTGGTAGGCGGGGCTTCAGCGCAGAACTTCCCGGGCATGAATCGCGGAAGTTCCGGAACGGCGACATTGACCCTGGCTCCGCCGAGTGCGCCGAATCCGACAGGCTTGGCAAACCGGTTTCGCGGTGCTGTCCCGCAAGGCGAAGCCTCGAGCGGCACGATGGATTTGTCGTTGTCCGAGGCCTTGAAGCTGGGTCTCGACCGCAACCTTGGCACGCTGCTCTCCTCGACTTCCGAGCGCATGGCGCGGGCGGATCGTTTGACTGCGCTGTCCCGGTTGCTGCCGCAGGTTCGCGCGGGGGTGGACGAGAATTCGCAGCAGATGAATCTGGCTGCGTTCGGGTTCCCTCCAAATCCTGCATTCCCGAGCGTAGTGGGTCCGTTCAAGGTGTTCGATGCGCGGGCGTATGTTTCGCAAACGCTGTTCAACTTGCGAACACTATACGACAAGCGAGCTCGCACCAAGGAAGTGGAAGCCGCCGTGCTCGATTCCGGCGATGCCAAGGACACGATCGTGGAAGTCGTAACGGCGCTGTACTGGAACGCGGTAGCGAGCGCGAGCCGCATTGAAGCAGCGCAGGCACAGGTGACGACGGCGGAAGCTTCCTATCAGTTAGCCGAGGACCGGCAGAAGTCGGGCTTGGTGCCGGCCATCGATGCGTTGCGCGCGCAAGTGCAACTGCAGGCCGAGCGGCAGCGTTTGATCGCCAGCAAGACCGATTTCGAGAAACAGAAGCTGAGCTTGGCGGAAGCCATCGGGATTCCCGGCGCGCAGGCGCTGCGATTGACGGACACGCTGAAGTTCGACGTCGTGAACAGTGTTTCGGCCGAAGAAGCGATCCAACAGGCGTTCGGCGCACGTAAGGATTATCAGAGCCAGGCGGCTCGCGTGGAAGTAGCCGAGTTGCAGCGCAAGGGCGCGTCACGCTTGCGGATGCCGACAGTATCGGTGGATGGCGATTACGGCACACTGGGCCGGTCGCCGATTACGAACAATCACGGCACCTACAGCGTGCGGCTGGGCGTTAACATTCCGATTTTTTCGGGCGGAGCGGATCAAGCAGCATTGCAGCGCACCGAAATTGAAGTCGACCGGCAAAAGACGTTGCTCGCGGAGATGCGGGCGCACATCGGCTTTGAGATTCGCGCGGCGTTGTTGGATCTGAATGCAGCCGCGGAACAAGTGAGTGTCAGCCGCAGTGGTGTGGATCTGGCGGGCCAGCAGGTGACGCAAGCTCGCGATCGGTTTGAAGCGGGCGTCACGGACACTATGGAAGTGGTGCAGGCCCAGCAGGGTTTGGCCGCTGCCAATGACAGCTACATCACCAGCTTGTACGCGTACAGCTTGGCGAAGGTGCGACTGGCGCGGGCGATGGGTGGGACGGAACAGAATCTCGCGAATTGGGCGAGGGGAGGCGGGCGGTAATGAGCGACGCGAAGAAATCGGGAATCGGGCGCTGGATTGCGCTGGTGGTGGTGATCGGGCTGGGCATCGGCGGGTACATGTACTGGCAGGAGAGCCAGCACTGGGAATCGACCGATGATGCGCAGATCGATGCGCGGATTCATGAGGTCAGTGCGCGCGTCGCGGGCACGGTGCAGGCGATCAAGGTAGAAGACAACATGCTTGTGGAAGCGGGCACGGTGTTGGTGGAACTCGATCCACGGCCGTATCAGGTGGCCGTCGATCAAGCCAAGGCCGAGATCGCACAGGCGGAAGCAGAGGCGGCGGCGGTGCGATCCGATCTGCCGGTGATCTCGACAACCACGTCTTCGCAGTTGTCCTCGGCGCAGGGATCGCTCGAAGAGGTGAACGCGGCGATCGCGACGGCGCAGCAGCAGGTGACGGCAACTCGAGCACGGCTGCCGGTCGTTGAAGCGCAGTTGCGGCACGCGCAGGCGGACGACGTGAAGGCGGCGAACGATTTGAAGCGGTACGAAACACTGATCGCCAAAGAAGAGATTTCCCGGCAACAATACGATGGGGCGCGCGGTGCGGCGGCGGCGACGAAAGCGGAAGTGGAAGCAACGCAGGCCACGCTCGCGGAGATCCAGCACGCCATCGAAGTGGCGGAGGCGCGCGTAGCGCAGGAGAAATCGCGGTTGTCGCGAGCGCAGTCGGAGATCCGGCAGGCGGGCAGTGGTCCGCAGCAGATCGCCGCGACGCAAGCCCGGGCGCAGGCCGCTGCGGCGAAGATCCAGACGGCTCGGGCGCGGTTGCAGCAGGCCGAGTTGAACATGGAATACGTGGTGGTGAAGGCCCCAGTCAGCGGCGTCGTGCGACGCAATGTAGAGTTGGGGCAGAGCGTGCAGGCCGGGCAGCCGGTGATGACGATTGTTCCGCTCAACGACATTTGGGTGGTGGCGAACTTCAAAGAGAATCAACTGGCACAGATCAAGATTGGGCAGCCGGTTGAAGTCTCGGTGGATGCGTATGGCGGAAAGAAGTACACGGGCAAGGTGGAGAGCATCTCGCCTGCGACGGGTGCGCGCTTCAGCCTGCTGCCGCCGGATAACGCGACGGGCAACTTCGTGAAGGTGGTGCAGCGGTTGACGGTGAAGATCGTGCTGTACAAGGGCCAGGATGGCGAGGGTCAGTTGCGTCCCGGCATGTCGGTGGTTCCGAAAGTTCGCGTGAAATGAGCCAGAGCAGCACACATCCCGTAGTCAATCCCTGGATCGTCGCGATCGCGGTCATGAGCGCGACGTTCCTGGAAGTGTTGGATACGACCGTGGTCAACGTGTCGTTGCCGCACATCGGGGGCAACTTATCCTCGACGGTGACGGAGGCGACGTGGGTGCTGACGTCGTATCTGGTGGCCAACGCCATCATCCTACCCATCACGGGCTGGCTGGGGAATTACTTCGGTCGCAAACGGCTGCTGATGGTGTCGGTGGCGGGCTTCACGTTGTCGTCGTTCTTTTGCGGGTTCGCCGTATCACTGCCCATGCTGATCTTCTTCCGCATTCTGCAAGGCGCGGCAGGCGGCGCGTTGCAGCCACTTTCGCAAGCGGTGTTGCTGGAGGCCTTCCCTGCGGATCAACGCGGCAAGGCGATGGGCTTCTGGGGCTTGGGAATTGTGGTGGCTCCGATCCTGGGGCCGGTACTCGGCGGGTGGCTGACCGACAACTATAGCTGGCGCTGGGTGTTCTACATCAACATTCCGATCGGCATCGCGTCGCTGATCATGATCAAGAACTACGTGTTCGATCCATCCTATATTCGGCGCGGATCGGGCAGCATCGATTACTGGGGCATCGGGCTGTTGGCCGTCGGCATTGGCGCGCTGCAGATCGTGCTGGATAAGGGGCAGCAGGAAGATTGGTTCGGCAGCAACTTCATCGTCTCGATTGTCGCGATTTCGGTGGGCTGCCTGATCGCGTTCCTGGTGCGCGAGGCCATGGCAGACCATCCGGTGGTGAACCTGGGCGTGTTCCGGGATCGAACCTTCAGTACGGGCACATTCCTGATGACGATGCTGGGCTTCGTGATGTACGGGAGCTTGGTGCTGTTACCGATCTGGCTGCAGACGCTGCTGGGCTACTCGTCGCTGGACGCGGGGGTTTCGATGGCTCCGCGCGGGATGGGTGCGTTCATCTCGATGCCATTGATCGGGATGTTCCTCGGCAAGTACGATCCACGAAAGTTCCTGGCATCGGGACTGCTGTTATCGGCGGGCACTTTGTGGGGATTCTCCCGTTTGAGCCTCACAGCCGGCTACTGGGACTTCTTCTGGCCGCAGTTCCTGCAAGGGATCTCGATGGCGTTGTTATTCGTACCGCTGACGACGATTTCCATGGGCAAGATCGCCCGGGAGCAGATGGGTAACGCGACCAGCGTCTTCAATCTGCTACGCAACGTCGGCGGCTCGGTGGGCATCGCGATCGTGGCGACCATCGTGGAGCGCACACAAACATCGAACGTGAGCCGCATGGTGGAGCACGTGAGTCCCTTCAATCCGCAGGCGGTGCAGCGGATGCATGGGATCAAGCAGATGATGATGGCCCAGGGCGTGGATCCGGCGAGGGCGGCACAGCAGAGCGCGGCGGTCACGTTCGGCGTTGTGCAACGGCAGGCGACGATCACGGCTTACATCGATACGTTCCAGTTGCTGGCGATCATCTTCGTATCGTTGATTCCGTTCATCCTGCTGATGCGGAAACCAGACAAACCTAGCGGACCGGTCGCAGCTCACTAACGGGTGATTCGCAGGATTCGTTGTGCTGTAATCGACGTATGCGTGCTTCTTTGTGGATGGCGATTGTTCTGTTGGGGACCGGTGTGGGCGCACAGGCTCAGTGGCTCAATAACAAGACGCCGAATGCTCCGCGCACCAAGGATGGCAAGGTCAACATGACCGGGCCGGTGCGAAAACTCAACGGGAAGCCTGATTTGTCGGGCGTATGGCAGGCTCCGGGCGATGCACGCGCGCCGGGTGGCTTGTTCGGCATCGGCGAATCGCTGAACTCGAAATATTTTCGCGACATCCTCGCCGACTTCAAGCCGGGCGAAGAACCGTTGACCGCGGAAGGCCGCGCGCTGTTTCAACAGCATAGCCAGCCGGGGACGATCGGGCCTAGCTTGATCTGCTTGCCGGACGGAGTGCCGCACGCGAACCTCCTGCCGGAGCCGTTCAAGATCCTGATGCTGCCGGATGAAATCGTGTTCCTGTATGAAGTGGAGACGATGTTCCGCCAGATCTTCACCGATGGGCGTTCCCTGCCCGTGGATCCTTCCCCGACGTGGCTCGGCTACTCGGTCGGCAAATGGGAAGGAGAAACTTTTGTCGTGGAAACTGCGGGTTTCAACGACAAGAGCTGGCTGGATGCTCGCGGGCATGGGCACAGCGAAGAGATACGCGTACAGGAGCGGTTCCACCGTCGCGACTTCGGGCACATGGACGTGACGGTAACCATCACCGATCCAAAGATGTTCACCAAGCCGGTGACCATCAGCTTTGTCGAAGAGCTGTTGCCGGACACGGACGTCTTCGAGCACGTCTGCTACGAAAACGAGAAGGACGCGGGGCATCAGCCCGGCCGTAAGCCTTAGAACACGAATCCGATCGCGGCCTGAAACGCGCGTGGCTGAACGACGTGGGTCCCACTGAACGTCGACAGGAAGTTATAGAGGGCCTGTTTATTCGTCACGTTCGTCACGACGACGCGCAACGTGGTGCGGAAATGGTCGCGGCGGAACAAATCGTCCGTGCCCGTTCCCACATCGAACACATTGCGTGCAGCAACGCGGGCCGGATGGTGGTCATCATTCTGGGTGCCTGGTGCGGGGATGCTGAGTCGGGTGGCCCCGTAGTTCGCGTCCGTACACTGCGCCGCGGTCAAAGGCGTATTGAGCGTCGGGCGGCTGGCGCCGCAGAAGAAGCCGATCACGGATTGTTGTGAACCGGTCAGCGCCAATGCGTCGGCCAGGCCACCAACCGAGCCGGCAACCATGCCACTGTCATAACGCCAAGTCCAGGAAAGCCAGGGTCCATGCGCTCCCTTTTGATAGTGAAGCTGCGTGGTCTGCTGGAACGCCTGATCATGATCGATCCGGAAGACCGATCCTCCGAGGCCGACATCGCTATTGAATATCAGGCCCCCGGTTACAGGCGGGAAGTAACGGGAACGCGTGTGGCCCATCGTGGTGGTCCATTGGAAGCCGTGCAGGTTGGTGCTGCCGATGCGAACGGCAACGCCATCCACTTTCGATTTGCTCCAGGAGATGGGGAACGCAACAGGCGTATTGAACAGCACGCCGAAGTCGTAGGCGTTGTTCGTGAACTTCCAGAAGTAGTCCGCACTGGCGACCACCCAACGGCCAAAGGCCTGTTCCAAACCCGCGTTGAACTGGTTGCGATTGCCAGGCCGCAGCGGCACGCTCGATGCATTGAAGGCGTTCGCGGTGAGTCCGCCGACACCGGTGGAGCTCGACAGAATCAGGTTCTCGTTGTAGGGAGTCTCAAAGGTGCGGGAATAGGATGCACGCAGCACAGTCCCGGTGCGCGCGATCAGATACGAACCGCCCACACGAGGCTGCGCGCTCGAAGACGTCACGATCCCGGCGTAGTGATCGAAGCGTAGGCCGGCCTGCAATGAGAAATTGCCCAGCTTGATGTTGTCCTGAATGAAGAAGGCCGCCTGATTCACGTTCTTGCTGGCATCGAAGTTCAGCAGCTTGCCGCCGGGCCGCGTTAGATCGTAGGGAATCAGGCCGGGAAAGAACTTTCCGTCTTCGTCCAAGAAAGCGCTGTCGGTGGGATCGGTGATGCCGAAGTTGAACTGCTCCAGCATGCGAGTCTGCATCAACTGCGTGCCGATCTTGAAATTGTGTCGGCCTTTGAAGATCGCCAGGTCGCTTTTCACGCCCCAGTTGGTGAGCGTTCGATGCTGGCGCAACGTGGCGGGCGTGTCTGCGGTCCGGTCAGGGCTGGGGTAGAAGTTCACGTTGTCCGCGCGCATAAACGGATTGATAGAGAGCACCGTCGTGGGGCTGAAGATGCGTTGATAGCCGGGGGCGATATTGAACGTGGTCACCTTCTGGCGCTGGTCCTGATGCGGCTGATCGTAGGTGTTCGGAATCTGGAACCAGTTCCGCGCACCCATGAGGTTCAGATGGAACGAATCCTTCTGATTCGGGTTGAAATCGAAGTGGTTGAACACCGTGCCGTTGTTGCCGATGGCATGTATGGGCGTGAATTCGGGCGTATCTAGAAAGCGCCCGGAGCGCAGCATGTTGAACGCCAGGAAGTTGCCCACCTTAGAATTGCCCGCTCCGAAAGCGGCTTCTTCGGAATACGTCCCGAACGATCCAGCCTGAGCCTGAAAACTTCCGAACGGCTTCTGGCCTAAGCCAGAGCGCGTAACGGCGTTCACGATGAGGCTGGTCTTGTCGCCGAATTCCGCGGTCGGCGCACCGGTAATCAGTTCCATGGATTGGATGGCGTTGAGCGGCACCTGCGTCGAAAACGCCTTGCTCTGTTGATCGCTGACGGGCTGGCCATCGATGGAGAAGCTGGTCTGTGCGTGATCGCCGAGCGGGTGGAAGAAGCCGTTGGAATCCGCGGCGACGGCTCCGCTACTGAGCGTGATCGCATCACTGAGACCGGAGGCAGGCGAACCGATGGGAAGCTTGGCGAGACCGGAGATGTCAACGTCATTATGGGCATACGCGACGTTCTCAAGAAGATCGGCGCTGTTCGCCTCGACGGTGATCGATGTGTTTGCGCCTGCCGGGGCCATGCGGATCTGCATCAACTCCTGAGGAATATTGCTGCGAACTTCCACATCCTGTTGATGCGGCGCGAACGTGGGTGCGCTGACTTCGAGGTGATATGGGTTGGGTGGAATGTTGGTGAACCGAAAGGTGCCCGCAGCATCCGTGGTGTCCGACTGCCGGTAGTTGGTGACCCGATTCAGAATGGTGACCGTGGCATTCGGAACAACCGCGCCGGTGGGATCGACCACGACGCCAGTAACAGTCCCTGCAGCGCCGGGGCCTTGGGCTCGCAATAGGTTGGCGCAAGAGAAGCACAACAGGAGGGCAACGAGAACTCGCGTCATCGCCCCAGTATGGGATGTGGTGCACGAGGAATCGAGGAAAATCCGGTAGGCGGGACAGGATCAGAGATGAGCGGGACGGTCTGCCCGTTGAGCGGACCGTCCCGATTCGAGGGACCTAGGGCAACTTCGCCGTGCCGTCCAGCGCGTAAACTAGCAAGCGCGGTTTCATGGCCGGCGGAGCGTTCGGGTTCGGCGGGGGGGCCGGGGCTCCGTTGGCGGGAGGCGGAGGCGGTCCGTTGCCGATCTGGATGGCGACGTACTGCTTGCCATCGACCATGTACGTGATCGGCGGAGCCATCTGGCCGGGGACGCCGGTGGCGATTTCGAGGAGCTTCTCGCCCTTGTCAGCGGAGTAGGCGTAGAGCTTGCCGCCGGTGGCCTGGAAGACCAGGTTGCTGGCGGTGGCGAAGGTACCTCCACCGATGGCGGAGCCACCGGGGACGCGCCAACGTTCCTGACCAGTGGCCGCATCGTAGGCCATGAGGAAGCCGCCGTCTTTTTCAGGTCCGATGGCAGCGAGCGGTTCACGCAGCTTCGCAGCAGCGGGCGCGGGAGCCGGAGGAGCAGCGGCCGCGGCGGCGGCGGCAGCAGCGCGGGCGGCTGCGACTTCCGGCGATACATTCTCACCCGCGGCAGCCGGAGCGCCGACCGCAGGCTTCGCGGGGGCAGGTGCCGGGCCGCGTCCGAAGACAATGCCCATATTCTGACCTTGCGGGTTGAACTGGAAGTTCGGCTGGACGGCGTAAGTGAAGCCGCCGCCGGATTGACCGCTCACATAGAGCAGACCGAGGTTCGGATTGAAGCTCATCGGCGACCAGTTATGCGCACCGCCGGGACCGGGCGTGATGTTCACGGATTCCGTCTCGGAATACTTCGCGTTCGGATTCAGAATCGGGCGGCCGGTGGATTCATCCAAGCCCAGCGCCCAGTTGACCTTGGCGAAGGGGATGGCTCGGACGAATTTCCCGTTGGTACGGTCGATCGTATAGAGGAAGCCGTTCTTGTTGGCCTGCATCAGGACCTTGCGCTTCACGCCCTTGATCGTGACGTCAGCCTGTAAGAGGTGCTGCACGCTATCGAAGTCCCATTCGTCGCCGGGGACGTTCTGGAAGTGCCATTTGTAGAGGCCGGTGTTCACATCCACCGCGACGATGGAAGCCGCGTAGAGCAGATCGAAACCCTTCGACATGCGGGTATCTTCCGACCACGGGCCAGCGTTGCCGGTGCCGATGTAGACGAGTTCGAGTTCAGGATCGTACGAGATGGCGTCCCACACCGTGGCACCACCGCCACCGATGATATTCTTCGGCCACGTAGCCGCAGCCTTGATCAGGCCGGGATCTTTGTCACCGGGGCCGGGAACAGTGTAGAACTTCCACGATTGCTGGCCGGTCTTCGCATCGAAGGCCGCGATGAAGCCGCGCACCGGGTATTCGGCTCCGGAGACACCGATGATCACCTTGCCCTTGGCAACACGCGGGGCCATGGTCAACGTGTAGTTGTCCTGCGGATAGGCGACGCGCGATTCCCACACCGGCTTGCCGGTTTCTTCGTCGAGCGCAAACAGGCGTCCGTCGATGGACGGCGCAATGATCTTGCCGTCATACATGGCAATGCCGCGCTGCACGACGCCGCAGCAGATCTTCGAACGCAGGGCGGTCTGATTTACTTCGGGGTCCCAACGCCATTTTTCCTTGCCGGTGCGGGCATCGACCGCAAAGACGACGCTCCACTGGGTGGTGGAAAAGATGACGCCATTGTGGACCAGCGGCGTGGCTTCTTGACCGCCGCCACCGGGACCCACTTCGTAGGACCAGGCCAGGCCGAGTCGCGACACGTTGGAGGCATTGATCTGGGTCAGCGGCGAGTAGCGCGTTTCCTGCGGCGTAAAGCCGTAGCTAAGCCACTCTTCACCCTTGCTTTGCGCGGCGTTGCGGAGCGCGAGGTCATCGACCTTGGTGCGCGGCGCCTGGGCAAAGGCGGAGCCGGCGGCGAGCGCGAGCGCTGGGATCACCAGCGATGAACGACGAAAGAACATGAATTCCCCCTGATGGCCGCGAACGGCCGGGCGCTAATGCGTGAAAAATACGCTCATCTACGCTATCACTGCGGCGGAGGCGGCGACAACCGAAGGTAGCCCAGGATTTACTTGCCCTTCGGGGCGGCGCGCGTGTACATCTCCCACATCCAGCCGTTCACGTCGCGGACGAAAACGTTCCCTGCCCCGCCAGCGCGCTTCACTGCGGTGCCGCCGGTAGTGACGACGGTGCCACCCGCGGACTTCCACTGATCGACCGCCGCATCGAGGTCGCGGACGACCATCGTGAACGCGGGCGACCATCGTGAACGCGGGCGAGCCGGGGTCAGCCGCACCCATCGTGCGCTTCTTGCGCGGGACGCCTTTGTATTAGATGAACGCGAAGTCGGCGGTAAGGCCGGGGATGGAGCCGTGGGTGATGCGCCACTGCGCACCCTTGAGCCCGATCAACTTCAGAACCGTGTCATTCGTGCCCCAGGCTCCGCTGGGACGCGCGTCGAAACCGAAAGCGGCTTTGTAGAACTTGAGCGACGCCTCGGTATCTTCAATCGCGATCTGGATACTGGCCCCCAGAACGTCGCCCTCCGTGGTGGCCGCGCGTGCAGGGAGCGGGTCGGGCTGTTGCAGTTCGACAAAGAAGCCGTCGGGATCGCGCACGACGATTTCACGCAGCTTCGAGTTGGCATTGCCGGTCGGGTTCACGGGAACCCCGCCCGTGGTGACGATCTCGACGTTCGCCGCCTTCAGCTTGGTCATCACTGTTTCGATGTCGCGAACTTGCAGCGCGAGTGTGGCGGAGCCGGGGTCCTGGATAGCGAAGCGGTCTGCTTTCCGCGCGCCGCCCGTGAATTCGGTCAGTTCCCAGCCGAAGTTAGCGCCGGGAATGCGGAAAGTGGCAACACGGAACTTTGCGCCCTGAGTGGCGGTGAAGCGAGACATGTCGGCGTCGAGCGCCTGCGGAGTTGCCGCCAGCGGATCGCCGCCGTTGGGCGTGAGGCCCAGCACGTCGCGGTAGAACGGAACGGTCTTATTGAGGCTATCGACGGCGTGAGCCAGGTTGCCCAGGCCGATCACGGGCGTGGCCGGCTGCGCGGACAACAGAACGGGAAGGGCGGCAAGAAGTAGCGAACGGTTCAGTTTCATGGGACCTCGTCCATAAGAGTGTACTTGTTTCAGAAGTCGAACTCCGCCGTTATGGCTCCATGCCGCTTGCCCTGATGATGGAGGCGACGGAGGGGGAGGTGAGGAACCGGATCAACTGTAAGGACGCTTCCGGCTGGGGCGTTCCCGCGACGATCCCGGCTGAAACGACGATATCGACGCCGAGTTGCCTGGGCAGTATGCCGGCACTCTCCACACCCGGCGCTGCACGCGCTGTCGAAGTCTGGGCGATGCCAAGTTCGACCTCGCCGGAACTGACAAGTCTGCACGCGGCTTGTCCATTATCGGCAAGTCTGGTCTTGCTTCGCATCCGATCCGCAAGACCGAGTTGTTCCAGTGCCCGGGCGAAATAGATCCCAGCAAGCCCACCGGCCTTCGGGTCGGGGTAGGCGATCGATTTCGCCGCAACAAGCGAGGCTCGCAGTGCCTCGACGGAGGCGACGGCGGGTTTAGGCGCGCCTGCGCGGACCACCACAGAGACGGTCGATCGGGCGATATCCACGATTCCAGGCGCAAGTTTCCGTTGGACAAGAAGGTCGTCCAGCAACTGCCTTTGGGTGATCGCAACATCGGCATCCGATCCAGCAACAATTCGATCTTTCACTGGAACCGCTTCGACGATCGTGATGAACAGGCGATGTCCAGTCGTCTTTTCAAACAGCGGCGCGACCTCGGCCCAAATCGGCTGCATGTTGGAGGAACTGAGAACTTTGATCTCAACGGCCGGACGCGGGGTTGAGGCTTGCTGCCCAAACAGCATCGCGGGGAGCGCGACAAGGACGAGCGAGCGGTTCAGTTTCATAGGACCTCGTTCAAAGAATATACATGAGTTGATTCGGGTATGATGTGTGGGTTATGAAACTTGCGACTCTGGCTTTGCTGATGTTGGCCGCGGGTGCGGCATTTGCACAGGACCTGACAATCACGAACGTCCGCATCATCGGACCGAATGCGACGGTGGTGGAGCGCGGCTCGATTGTGGTGCGCGGAGGCAAGATTGCCTCAGTGGCGGCGGGTGCTCCTGCGGCGACCGCCGGTCGCACGATCGATGCCAAGGGCAAGACCGCGATGCCTGGGTTCATCGATGCGCATCGACACATCAACACGGGTCCGAATGAGAAGCAGCAGATGCAGGCGCTGTTGGAGGCCGGCTACACGACGGTGCTGTCAGGCGGCGGACCTGGCGATGGGAACATCACGCTGCGGGATCACATCGAGCAGGGCGTGATCAACGGACCTCGCGTGATTCCGTCGGGCAACCTTCGCATCACGCCGCAGATGACGGCGGACGCGGCTCGCGCGGAGGTTCGCAAGATGGCGGCGCAGGGGATCAAGTTCACGGGCGAGATCTTGCTGACGCCGGTGCCGGGGCCGACCGAGCATGAGGTCGAAGTGATCCGCGCCATCGTGGATGAAGGCAAGAAGGCCGGGGTGATGGTTCAGGTGCATGCGGTCAGTTCTTCCGCGATGATCGCAGCGATCGATGCGGGTGTGCCGCTACTGGTCCACTTGCCGAACAAGGATTGGGTGAGCAAGGATGCGGCCAAGAAGTTGGCGGCATCGGGGACCAAGGTGCTGGGCACGGTGGGATTTGGTTCGCCGGTGTTTGGCGTGTTCGCCGAAGACAATCAGGCTCGGTTCCGGGATGGGCAGGCGTGGCCGGACAAGATCATCGATGGGGTGCGGTTAGGCGAGGAAGCTGGCTACATGCCGGTGAATGCTCGTACGGTGTGGGATGCGGGTGCGATTCTCGGCTACTGCACGGATACGACGTATGACCCGAAGGCCGGGCTTGATCACGAGTTGAAGATCCTGAATGTGATGTTCTCCATGAAGGACTTGGTGAAGATGATGGGCCCGAATACGGCCTCCTATGTGCAGATGGCGGATCAGATCGGAACCCTCGAAGCCGGCAAGCTCGCGGACATCGTACTGCTCGATGGAGACCCGCTCGAAGGTTACTGGAATTGGCTGAAAACCAAGGTCGTCGTCAAAGGCGGCGTGGTGGTGGTCGAAAAGCCGTAGCCTTCGCGCTATGCTGGAACGTCAGATGGAGGCCCAATGAAGAAGACCCTGTTCACCCTGCTCTTTGCAGCCGCGGCGATGACCGCATTTGCGCAAGCTCCTGCCGCCGGCCGTGGCCCGGGACGCGCCGCTCCTCAGCCGCCGCAACTGGTGCTGAAGGAAACGTGGAAAGACGGCCCCGGCAATGTTCCGCTGACGCAGGACTTCGTGCTGAATCCGGACCTGAAGCTGGAGATGTACGGGACGACGAAGGAAGATTTCGGCGTGACCAGCGAAGGCGGCGTGCCGCACATCTGGACGGGCCTGTGCGCGTCGTCGTGCGCGTTGACGCTCTCGAGCAAGACGAACTTGCTGGATCTGACGGGCAAGGCTCGCATCCGCTGGTTCCTCAAGACCTCGGGCTTCCACGAAGTGCGTCCGGTGTTGAAATTGGCTGACGGGACGTTCCTGATCGGAGATCATACCGATGCGGAAGTGTTCGAATACAAGCAGTTCGAATTCTTCTTGGCCGACGTGCACTGGCTGAAGCTCGAGATGCCGAAGGTGCAGGGCAGGGGCACGGTGCTGGATAAGGTGGACCTCAGCAAGGTGGAAGCGGTCGGCTTCGCCGATCTGACGCCGGGCAGCGGCCACGGGCTCGGCGGATTCTCCGACATGGGTTGGATGGAAGTCTACGGCAAGGCCGTTCCGCGCGAAGCGAAGTAACGACGCTACTGCGCGGGCCGCAGCGGGTTGCGCGGCGATGAAGCTTCCGGTGGTGCCTTCAAATCGGCCTCTGATTCGGTCTGGCTCTTGGTAGGCACCACTTTATCTGGATCGATGCGCACCATCATGTAGGTGATGTGGTCGCCAGGCACTTCGGTAAACAGGTGTCCCGTGCCGGCTGGGATCACCAGCATGTCGCCGGCCTTCAAGTGGTGCTCCTGCGCGTTGCGGATGCCATCGGCGTTCCAGCCGGGGCCATTCTGCAAGCGCACGGTCTTCTCGTCCGCGGCGCGCTTCACGGGATTCACCAAGTCGGGGCCAGTGATGATCGTGCCCGTGCCTTCGATGATGTAGTAGACCTCACTGATTTGTTCATGTTCGGCAACCGAGCCGGGGCGAATCGGGCCGCGCTCCAAGTGGCCGCGCGTGACCATGCCGATGCCGAGTTGAGACTTGCCCACATCCATGGAGCGCACCTGTTGATCGGTGATGCCGTAGCGGACAGCTTTCTCGGTGTAGGCGTCGAGTTCGGACTTGGGGATGTAGGTCGCAGGGCAGTTCTTGCAGGTGGGCTGCTGGGCTCTCAGCAACGTGGATCCAGCAGCAAACAACAAGGCCGGCAACAGGCGTTTCATCGTCATCTCAGGTCTCCTCACTTCTTGCCCTGCGGCCACAGGACGCCCTGGTCCGCCTTCGGCACGGCGGCGATGCCACGATACAGGAACTTCTGCACGCGCTGGCCACGATACGTCTCGGTGGTGTAGATGTTGCCCTTCGAATCGGTGGCGATGCTATGGACTCCGTAGAACTCGCCGGGTTGGCGGCCGCCTTCACCGAACGTAGTCAGTACTTCCATCGACTGGCGATCGATGATGTGCACGCGGTCATTCTCACCGTCGGCCAGGTAGATGTACTTCTGCTGCGCGTCGCGCGAGAAGGCGATGTCCCACACCGAGCCTGATCCACGGGTCTCCTTCTCGTAGAACTTCTCCTTCACGAACGTACCGTCTGGACGGAAGACCTGGAGCCGATCATTGGTGCGATCGCAGACATAGAGCAGATTGTCGACAGAGAGGTCAGCACAATGCACGGGGTTGCGGAACTGCGTCGCAGGCGGCGCGGCGGGATCATACGGCGGAAGTTCCTCGTCGCTGGGCTTGTTGCCGTACGCTCCCCAGTGACGTTTGTACTTCAGCGTGTCGGCATCGAACACGATCACGCGATGATTCCCGTATCCGTCGGCGACGTACAGTTCGTTGGTCTTGGGATCGACGAAGGTCTTCGCGGGGCGGCGCAGATTGGCGATATCGTTGCTGCCTTGACTGGAGCTCGGCTTGCCGATCTGCCCCAGGAACTTGCCCTGCTGGGTGAACTTCAACACCATGTTGTCGTAGTTACTTTGGAAGCCGCCCTTGGTGTTATTGGCCGCTGCTGCAGCAGGCTCGATATCGCCGCCGCCAACAGCGCCGGTGCTCACCGCAGTCGCGCCATTACCGGCGATCCACACGTTGCCTTTGTAGTCGACCGTGATGCCGTGATTTGCGGCGGGCCAGTTGTACCCCGCCCCGGGTCCGCCCCAGGAACCAATGAGGTTGCCCGCCATGTCGAATTCGAGCACGGGTGGCGCAGCGGCGCAGCACTGCGCGATCTTCTGGGTCGCGTGGGTTTCGCCCGGCTCCAGCGAGCCAGCGCGGTGGATGATCCAGATGTGATCGTTGGCGTCGACGGTGACGCCGATGGTTTTGCCGAGAATCCAGTGGTTCGGCAGAGGCTTCGGCCAGAACGGGTCGACTTCAAACTTCGGAGCCATCAGCGCAGCCGCGTCTGCCTTATTCAGATCCGACCAATACAGCGCGATCCCAAGGAGGAACGCGCCGGTACAACCCAACATCCATGTGCGCCGCATAGCGACTGCGATTGTATCTGAGTGGCCGCGCGACGGCTAGCCCTTGCGCGGGTAGCTCTGATAGACGGTGGCCTTGCCGGTCATGCCGATCAGCATCACCGAATATGGCTGCGTGCGCGCAGCTTCCATTCCGGGCGAGCCCATGGGCATGCCAGGAACTGCAAGCCCGCGAGCCTTGGGGCGCTCACGAAGGATGCGCTGCACCTCCGCTGCAGGGACGTGGCCTTCCAGCGCGTAACCGTCGACGATACCCGTGTGGCAGGACATCAGCTCTTCGGGCACGCCGTACTTTTTGCGATAGGGCGTCGTATCCGGAACATCCTGGACCGAGACCTCAAAGCCGTTCTGCTGGAGATGCTTCACCCAATTTCCGCAGCAACCGCAGGTGGGCGTCTTATACACCTGAATGTGCGTTGCGGCTGCACGCAACGCAACCGCTGCGCCGAAGGGGATCGCCGCGGCGGCCATCTGGAGAAACTGTTTGCGGTTCATGAAACGCTCCTAGTGCTTGTGCTCGGCCTTGGCCGGCGTGGCACCTTTCGCAGGCGCGCCGTTCATCACGACTTCCTTCGCCACCAGTTCGCCGTTCGCGAGCTTGGTTCCGAAGACGCTGACTTTGTCGCCCTTCTTGAAGTGATTGACATCAACCACTTGCGTGCCCATCTCCAGTTTCGTGGCCTTGTTGAGCGTCGCAGTCACGTTGCCCTTGGTCGTGTGCACCACGATGCTGGTGGCGCTGATGGAAACGACTTCGCCCTCAGTGGCATTGCCCTTGTGCAGTTTCGCGTCATGCGCCAACAGCGCTGAAGCGCTGAGGATCAAGGTCATCGTCAACTTACGCGTGGTCATGGGTGGCTCCTGTTCCTAGTTTAGATGGTTGATCTCGCTCATGAATTCCACCTCTTTCTCGGTGAGTTCCGGCAAGTGGCGAATGAACAGGACCAGCTTCCAGTTGTCCTCATCGCCGCCGCCCCAGCCGGGCATGCCGGTGAAGCGGACGCCATTTTTGATGAGGTAGAACAGCTCGCCGTCAGTGAGGTTCTGCGTTTCCGCTTGGCGCATGTCGGGAGCAGGAGGATAGAGCCCCTCACTGATGGCGGTCTTGCCGTCACCGCGATTGCCATGACACACCGCGCAGTGGTCGGCGAAGTGGTCGCGAGCTTCGGCGATGGCCAGAGGCGTGGCCTCGATACGATTCTTCAATGTCCGCGCGTCCGGCTCGCTAGCGAGAGATCGCAGCTGGCGCGCGATCCAGGCTTCGTAGCTCGCGGGCTTCACGCGCGCACTGAAGCCGTGCGAACGCACCTGCACAAACAGCAAGGCCGCCGCGAGTACACAAAGACCCGCGGCGGCCAGGATGACTGATTTCAACAAACGCAGAATTAGAGCTTCCCGTACAGCGCCAGCAAGCGCGCCCAAGCCTTCTCGGCGTTCGGTTCGCTATAGACGCCGGAATCCGGCGGGCACCAACCGTGCGCAGCCGGGTAGACTTCGATCTCGGCCGAAAGCTTGGCCTTCTCGAAAGTCTCCTTCATCACGGTCTTGGCCGTCGGCTGCTGCTTGTCGTCGTTATCGGCGATGGCGATCAGGAACGACGCCTTTGTCTTCGCGGCCTGGAGGTGCGGGCTGTTGTCGCCGTTGGCCACCAAGGCCGCTCCGTGGAACGAAGCCACCGCGCCGATACGATCCGGCATGGCCGCAGCGGTGCGCAGCGCCATGGGTCCGCCCATGCAGTAGCCCTGGGTGCCCATCTTGCGATTCTTGGCAACCGAAGCCTGCGTGTCGAGCCACGCAACGAATGCCTTGGCATCGGTGAAGTGGGTCTGTTCGGTGAGTGCCTGCATCATCGGCATCACTTCGGCGATCGGGCTCGCGGCACCCTTCGAGGCCGTCGGGGCCTTCTGCTTGCGGTAGAACGGATTCACCACCAGCACGGAATATCCGGATTCCGCCAGGCGCTTGCCCATGGTGCGGAACGAGGGACGCAGGCCGAAGATGTCCGGCCACACAACCACGCCAGGAGCGGTGCCGGTGGAGGGGTGCACGAAGTAGGCGTCGCAGGTACCATCCGGGGTCTTGATCGTCACATCGGATTCAGTCACAGTGACGGCGTTGGCCACCTGAGGCAGCATCATCGCGATGCCGGCGCCCAGCATGACGCCGAACTGCTTGCGGGTCACCAGGCCCAAAGATTCGTAGTGTTTCTTGTCATCTTCAAAATGGTCTTGATCGCACATAGTCGCTCCTTAGCGGTTGTTTCGTAATATTGTACGTCTACTGCAACTCAGTTGATACGCGAGGTCGCGCACTCTTCGGCCACCTTCAAATAGTTCAGCACTTTCTGATTCCCCACAATGTACGGGTTCGGTGTGCCCGCCTTACGGTTGGCGAACTGCGGCAGGTAGACCTTGGAACCGTCCCAATCCGTGTGATTCGCCAACACCACATCCGCGCCGGCCTGCTTCACGATCCCGGCGAAACGTTGATTGGACTGGATGTAGGTCTGCACCGATTCCTTGTCCGGATTCAGACCAACACCGCCCCATTCGGCAACCAAGTGCTGCGTGCCGTTGTCCTTCACCGGGTAAAGCAGCGAAATGGTTCCGGGAGTGTGGCCGGGTGTGATGTAGAGCGTGATCGTCGTATCGCCCAGCGTGAGTTTCTGGCCTTCAGTGGCCTCAATATCGCGTTTCGGCTTGGTGCCGTTGGTGCGCTTGTCGAGCACGTCCCAATCGGCGGGCGACATAATGACCCGGGTGCCGAAGTGATCCTGCAGATACTTCGCTCCGCCGTCGTGGTCCGGATGCGGATGCGTCACGATCGCGTACTTAATGTTGGCCGGATCCAAGCCTAGCTTCTTCATACCGACCACAACTTCATCTTCGACCGAGTAATCGAAGATCGTATCGATCACGATGATGCCTTGCGACGTGGTGATCGCCCACACCGCGTATTCGGTCTGCCCGAAAAAGTAGAGATTGTCGAACACCTTCGCGGGTTCCAAGTGCCACGTAGAGCGATCCGGCGGACCGGGTTGCCGGGGCGCAGCACCTTGCGCACGAGGCGCGGGCGGCGGGGCTCCCGGCACGGGCCGCTGACCACCCGGGCCCGGGCCGTAGCATTGGAAGTTGAACAGGTTCTGAAAATCGTTGCCCGCCGCGGCCTTCGCGGCAGCCAGGTGGGCTTCAGATGTAGTTTGAGCCGCCAGGGCGATGGCGGACAGCAGCAGACAGGGCAGGATTCTCATGGAGTTTATTGTGCCAGAGCGCGACGCAGGAAGTCGGCCGGGGATTCCGCCGGTTTGCCGGCAAGTCGCGCGACGTCGTTGGTGATCAGATCGAACGCGCCCGCGCGGATAGCGACGTTGAAGCCAATGATGCCATCGATCAGGAACGGCGGCAGACCTGCGGCTTCCAGGCCCTTGCGTTGTTGATCGGCGGTCATCTCGGTGTAGGAGATCGCTTTGCCAGTGACCTTCGCCAAAGTCTCGGCCACGTCGGCAGGACCCAACGATACGGGACCCGTAGCATGATACGTGATGCCCACGTGCCCGGGCGTGGTGAGGATCCCTGCGGCCGCAGCCGCGATATCGTCACGAACCACATACGCGGCAGGCGCACCCGGAACCGCAGAGTACGCGCCCGAGGCCACCGCCGCCTTCGCCGCGTTGAGCAACGAGTCGGTGTACACGCTCATGCGCAGCAGCGTCCAATCGACACCGGAGTGGATCAGCTTCTGTTCGGTCGCAAAGTGCGAATCCAGCAGAACGTTCTTCGCGTCCGGGCGAGGGCTCACCGAAGAAATATAGATGACATGCTTCACCCCGGCCTTCACCGCAGCGTCAATCGCATCGGAGTGTTGTTTGATGCGAACACCCGGCTGCAGATCGCCCGTGGGGATGATCACCAAGCGCTCGATACCGCGGAAGGCGTCCACTAAACCAGCAGGCTGACTGAAGTCGCCCGCGCGGGTTTGAAGTCCGGAAACCTCTGCCAACTTCGCCGGATTGCGGGTGATCGCAACGACATCCGATGCCGCCGCCCGCGCCAGTGTGTGCCGCACCAGCCCGAGTCCAAGTTGTCCGCTTGCGCCTGTGATTCCGATAGTCATGAGTTTTATCATCGCCTATTTGTGGAGCAGGATTTGGCGTACGAATCCTGTATTCTAGATCAAGCGTTCTCAACCTTTGGAGGTCACGATGCGATACGTTCTCGCCGTAACGACGTTTCTCTTTGCCGGATTCCTGTTGGCGCAGTCGACGCCAAAGGCTCCCGCCGCAGACCTCAATCAATTGATGCGCGGCTTATTTTTCCCGCACTCGAACGTGGTGTTCGACACGCAGCGCCATAATCCCGCCGAGATCAAGCCCGCTCCTGAACCATCCGCATCGCCCGACCCGTTGACCGGCATCTTCGGAGGCTGGACCGCCGTCGAAAATAGTGCGCTGCTGTTGATCGACGGGTCGGATCTCCTGATGACCCCCGGCCGCACGTGCAGTAACGGCAAACCCGTGCCGATCCAGAACGCCGACTGGATCAAGATGGTGGACGATCTGCGGGCGGCAGGCAAAGTGGCCTACGAAGCCGCGAAGGCTAAGAACATCGACAAGATGTTCGATGCATCAGACGTCCTGAACGTCGCCTGCGCCAACTGCCATAACAAGTACCGCCGCGCCGTTCGCTGTCAGTAGCCGGACTCCAACCAAACCGACAATTCCCTCGCCTCGCCCAGTTCCCGCAGCTCGGCGCCCAGCGCCGCGTGGTTGCCCCATAGAACGTCCGGAGCTTCCCTAGCGATCGCCTCAATCCGGCTGCAACCGAGCACCTTCTCGCGCTCCGCGTAGAACCCATACGACCGGCACGCGATCGGGCGCGCTTCGTAAATCAGGCAGGCACCGGACGCTGGATCGAGCAGCCCACACGATACAGGCCGCGCGCGACCCGCGGCCTCGCGAATGCGCTGTCGCGCAGGCTCGGCTACTTGTATGGGCAAGGCATCGATAGCTTGGGCGATCCTCTGCCATTCTTTCTCAGAGACGCGCGGCTCCGACGCCAAACTTCGACAACAATCGTCGCAACCCTTGTGACACGGCCAATCCGGATGCATAGAAGCAATCGCCTCGGCACGTTCGTGCGTCTGTCGCTGGATTTCGTAGAGTCGCGTCAACACTTCTTTGACAGCAGCTTCCAGCGGCGCGCGGTGACCGATTTAAACCCCAACCCCTCTCGGCACTGCTCTTCCTGTAGCCGGGGTTGGACAAAGGCCACAGGTTCCGCACGTTGACCCTATTACCGCGAAAAATCACTCAGGTCTTTGCGCCCACTGGGTAAAATCACCCGTGCATCGTGTCGCGCACCACACCAGGACGTCGCGGAACATAACGGAACGTTTGGCCCTTTGCTTGCAGATCGACGGTATGGATAACTATGAGACTCTCTCTTGCGACATTCCTTCTCGCACCTCTGTTCGGGGCCGGTTTTGAAGATGCTGCGGCGGCACCGTCGGCGATTTTGATCGCAGTTCGGTCGCGCGACCACATGTCGCGTAGTAGTGTGGACAAGTTCGATCAAGCAGTCGACGGCGTGGAAGCCTACCTCGAAAAACAACACATTGCTCTCCTGCGCGACCCACTCCGCGGTCAGGTGCGCATTGAGGGTGAAGCAAACCGGGAAACGATCACTCGCATCGCGAAGGACGCCGGCGCAAGCCAAGTGCTTGAGTTAGTGGTCAACCGACCCATGTCCAGTTGGATGGAACTGACCCTGCGCTGCACAAAAACCAGCGGGGAGTTGCTGTGGGAGGTTCGCTCCGCAGCCAGCAATCAACTCACATCGAAGGATCACGTGCGCAAGGCCCTGGAGAATCTCGCAAAGAAACTGGACACCAAGCTGAACGGAGCTTGTTTGGTGACGGAGACAAAACAATGAACCGCACTAGACGCATTTGCCTGATGGCGCTGGCTGCGATGACCATCGCCTTGGCCATCGAGGCCGTGCCGTCAGAAGCCGTGGTTGTGCCGGAAGGAACTCCAATCCAACTGAAGTTTGCCCAATCCGTTTCATCGAGAAGTACCCGCCCCGGGCAAGCAATCGAATTCGCCGTGGCAGAAACCTTGACGGTCAACGGGGCCGTCCTGATCCGAGAAGGAGACCGTGCTATCGGGTATGTCGTGATGTCCGCCTCCGCTGAAACTGGAGGGAAAGGCGGTGCCTTGGCGATTGAAGTTTCGAAGGTCCGGGCCAATAAGACGCTGGTGAACGTGCGCGGAGAGCGGCGGTCGGTTGAGAAACGTGAGGTTGGAAAAACCGTCGGGTTGACGATTCTTTTTGGACTTAGCGGCTACATGATGTCCGGAGGGAAGCAAGCCGAGATTAAGATCGACACACCAGTGGTGGCCTACGTTGCGGAGGACACACCGGTAGTTCCCTTCGAATGGCGGACTCCCCCGCCGTCCAAGGACAAGGCTGCCGAAGGCACGGATCGACCAAATCCCTAATCCGAGACTGATTCTTCATGCCGGGCTGCGCTGAGTGGCGGCTTGACCGATAATGATCCCATGCTGATCAAACGCACCTTGGCTGTCCTGGCGCTCTCCGTAGCCGCCTTCGGACAAACGCCGCTGGTTCCCCCGCCGAACGTCCCCTACGGGATCTCCATCTCACCCGACGCCGCGAAGAAGGTGGCTGCGGCCGCCATTGCCGAAGCTCGCAAGAACAACTGGGCCATGGCCGTCGCCGTTGTCGATGCCGGTGGGTACCTCGTCTACTTCGAACGTATGCCCGATACGCAATTGGGCAGCGTCGAGATCTCCCAGGACAAAGCAAAATCCGCCGCCCTGTTCCGCCGACCCACGAAGTCGTTTCAAGATACGTTGGCTGGAGGTGGCGATGGGCTCCGCATCCTGAAGCTGAATGGCGCTATTCCCGTCGATGGCGGCATCCCGCTCATCGTCGACGGCAAGGTCATCGGCGCCATCGGAGCTTCCGGCGGCACCAGTGATCAGGACGGCAAGACGGCCCAGGCCGGAGCCGCGGCAGCAGCCGCTAAATAGTCGGCTACCAAAACACTTCGGCCTCCCCGCATCGCTGCGAGGAGGCCGAGTTGTTTGGGTTGTCCTAAGGACTAAGGAACGATCGGACTGGTGCGGCTGACTTTCGTTTCGCCACCCACCATCAGTTCGTGAGCATAGTTCGCCTGCTGGCAAACGTATTCGAACAGTTCCTGGTTCTCGTTGTACCGGAGGTTGAACCCACCGTCGAACGGCTTCGTGTAAGCGCCCGGATCGTCCACCGTCAACTTGTAGTCGATGGTCTGCTTATCCGTACGCGTAAAGCGTTCAATGGTGTGCAACTGTTCGGTGTGCGGCAAACCGCGGCGGTCCAACCAGAAATCTTCGTTGTAACCAACCGTGTCCACCACCAACGTGTCCCCCTCCCACCAACCGATGGAATGTCCATAGTTGGTCGGAGTGATGTTATCCGGATGCGTCCGGCCATCCATGTAGATGACGCGGAACGTGTGCGGGCCACCGATGTCGAAAATGTACATCCGTCCAAATTCGGGGAATTCGGTGAACTCCACACCATACGGGGTCATGAACTGACGGGCCGCACCCGACGGCTTACACCGGGTGTGCGGTTCCAGTTCGTGCTTCTGGCGTTCGTCATAGAGGGCCTTGGCCCACGGCTGAAAGGAGACGTTTTCCAGCTTGGCCGCAGGTTCGGTGATGCCGATCTGCGGTGTCCAGACGCCGTTTTTACCGGCGATTTCCCCGTTCAGAATGACTTTGCCAGCAGCGTCGCGCGGAGTGGGGGCGGCAGGCGGTGCAGCCTTGCCCTTCCCGCCGCCACCGCCGCCTTTGCCTTTAGCCCCGCCTTGCTGCTGCTGTTGAGCGTCGGCGGTGTTGATCACCACCGAACTCAGAGCAACCGCCGCGGCTAGCGCGATGATCCACTTGCGCATCAGTTATTTACCCTTTTCGTCGTTGCCCTTGCTGGATGCGGCATCCAGCGTCTGGCCCGGACGACCGCCCGTACCAGCCAACGTGATGCTGCGGGCATTGACGCGCGACGCGCCATTCTTCGCCAAGTAGCCGTCGACGACGATCTGATCGCCGATCTTCAGCGTTTCACGGCGCCAGCCGCCGCCTTGCAGACCGTGCGGCGGACCCAGTTCCGCGCCCCAGTTGGTGGACTTACCCGTCTCATCCTTGACGTTCAGGTAGATCCACACGTGCGGGTTCGTCCATTCAACCTTGGTGACAACGCCCTTCAGGTTGATGGGTTTCTTGGAGTCAAATTCAGCCGCGAAGGAGTGGTGCGCCCAAGCCGAGCTCACACCCACCAGCATCCCGGCGACAAGCAATGCCGAAGCGAATAGTTTTTTCATGATTCAAGTCTCCTTTTATTGTCTATTGGTCTGGCAGAAATGTACCGGCAGCGCGCCGCCAGCGTTCCACTTCATCGTCCAACTGGCCGACCAGGGTCTCGTGTACGTCGCGGGGTCGTCGACCTTTACCTCGTAACGCAATGTGTCCAGATCGGTGCGGGTGAACCGCTCCGTCAGGTGCAGATCTGAGCTGTGCGGCAGCCCGCCGTTTGTAAACCAGAAGTCCTCGTTGAAACCAACCGTATCCACCACCAGCGTATCGCCTTCCCACTTGCCGGAAGAGCGTCCGAAGTACAGCGGATTGTCGTCATCGCCACTGACCAAGCCCTTTTCACGAGGCCCGCCCATGTAGATGATCCGGAAATTGTGGTTGCCGCTACCCATCAGCACGAAAATGCGCTTACGGGCCTGGTCCTCAATAAATTCCACGCCCAGATTGGACTGGAACTGGCGAGGGCCCCCCGGGGGCTTGCAGTTGATGAACATGCCGTCGTCCTGCAGTTTGCGCTGCTGACGGTTGGTGTAGACACCCAACGCCCACGGCTGCATGGGAGCAACCTTGGCCGCATCCGCGAGGTTCGCCAACAGACCGTACTGGTCCATCGCCACCGTCACGCCGTCTTCCACCAGAGCCGTCTTGCTGGGAGCTTCCCAGTAGCCTTCGGCCATTCCCGGAATGGCGCCCAGTGCGGGATGTCCATCCGGCCAACGCGGCGTCGCGCGAGTCGGCAACTTCGCCATGCTCGCCTTGATCTTCGCCGGGAACACCAGCATGCCGGTATCGGCATAGCGCACATCGGCTCCCCACACTTGGCGGGAGTTGTCCAACGCGCGATTGCCCTTGACCGTGATGCGTTCGCCCGGACGCAGCGTTTCGCGCGTCCAGCCGTTCTTTTCCAGGTCGATCGGGCTGTCCATCTCAATCGCCCAATTCAACGTTTCCTTGGCCGTCTTCACATTCATGAAAACGTGCACGTGCGGGTTGCGCCAGTCTACGTTCGTGACCAAGCCCGTCAGGTTCATGGTCTTGCTCATGTCGAACTTCGCCGTGAGCGCATGATGCGCAAACGCCGACGTACCGTACAGAGCCAGCCCCATGCCCAGCGCGAGCGTGGCGAGACTGCGTTTTGTAGGTTGGAAGTTCATAGGTTACTGCCGATGGGCCTCGAACTTACCTTTGGTCGCACCGGAGGACCAAGTACCGACGATCGCGCGGTTCGGCATTTCCAGCTTCTGGATCGCGCCGTCAATCGTATACTTGACCGCGACGCCCTTGGCATTCTTGCCGCTG
>CANIIC010000034.1 GCA_947467395.1 Bryobacterales bacterium | reverse complement strand
TCAATGCCGGTCAGCCGTTTACCAACGCCGGACTCACGGACAGCACCAAGAGCGGCCAGTTAGTTCGGAATCGCGCCCGCCGCAATGACTGGGGCTTCACCACCGGCGGTCCGGTGCTGATCCCAAAACTCTACGACGGTCACAACAAGAGCTTCTTCTTCTTTAACTACGAGCAGTACCGCGAAACGCTGATCAACAGCACTACCCCGATCAACGTGCCGACGCTGGCCTACCGTCAGGGCGATTTCAGCGGTGCGATGGCCGCCGGTCGCGGCAGTGTTTGCCCGACGGCGACGCCGGCTTGCGATCCGCTCGGCCGCACCATCGCCGAAAACCAGATCTACGATCCGGCCACCACGCGGGTCGTCAACGGCATCCGCGTCCGTGATCCGTTCACGGGCAATAAGATCCCGCTGGCCTCCATGGACCCGGTGTCGCTGAAGGTGCAGGACATGATCCCTCTGCCGAACAACAACGGCACGTCGTTCCAGAACAACTACCTGACGTCCTTCGCCAACCCGCGCCTCACCTACATCCCGTCGGTGAAGATCGATCACCAGTTCAGTTCGTCCTTCAAGCTGTCCGGCTACTGGTCGCGCACCAAGACCTCGTCGCCCAACAATAATCAGTTGCCGTTCCCGCTGAACGCGATTCCCAGCAAGGTCACCGCGCACACCATCCGCATCAGCGGTGACTACACCATCACGCCCACGTTGCTGTTCCATGCGGGCATCGGCTTGCTGCACAACTATTTGGATCAGATCCCGGACAGCTACGACGTCGTGAACAAGCTGGGCCTCAAGGGCACGTTTACCGACATGTTCCCGTCGATGCAGACGCTCAGCTTGGCGAACGGCGGCGGCATGGCGAACATGGGTCCCGGCAGCGCCACGCAGTTGCTGAACACCAAGCCCACCGCCAACACCAGCCTCACCTGGGTCCATGGCAATCACACCACCAAGGCCGGCGGTGAAATGGTGCTGGAAGGATTCCCGACATTTAACAAGACCTACGCCAACGCCTGGATGATCTTCGGCCAGTCGCAAAGCGGCCTGCCGACCACCAACGGCGTGGTGCTGAGTGCGCAGCCGGGCTTCAACTACGCCAGCTTCCTGCTGGGCGGCGTGAACAACGGATTCATCGGTATCCCGTCGAAATCGCGGCTGGGCAACAAGGCGCTCTCCGGCTTCGTGCAGGATACGTGGAAAGTTACTCGCAAGCTGTCGCTCGATTACGGCCTGCGCTACGACTTCCAGACCTACCTGAAGGAACAGTACGGTCGTATCGCGTACTTCTCGCCGGACGCCATCAATCCGGGGGCTGGCGGCCGCAAGGGTGGCGTGGCCTTTGAAGGCGATGCTCCGGGCCACTGCCAGTGCAACATCGCGAAGAACTACCCTTACGCCTTCGCTCCGCGCTTCGGTGTCGCGTATTCCTTCAATGACAAGACCGTGATCCGCGGCGGCATCGGCATCAGCTACTACCGCACGGCCATGAACGGGTTCAACTCGCTCTCCACCGGTTCGCAGAACATCTACCAGACATCCAGCCCCGGCGATCCTGCCTACACTCTGCGCGATGGCCTGCCATACAAGATCACGTGGCCGAATCTGGATCCGGGCCAGGTTCCCTTCCCGGGCACCATCGCGGCCCCGGCTCAGCAGATCGATCAGAACGCTGGCCGCCCGGCCCGCAGCCTGCAGTACAGCGTCAGCATCCAGCGCCAGATCACCAAGGACTTCGTCGTCGAAGCCAGCTACGTGGGTAACCGCGGCGTATGGTGGAACTCGGCCTACCTGATCTGCCCGAACTGCAACCAGCCTGGCATCCTGGCCAAGCAGGGTTTCGACATCACCAACGCAGCCGACCGCTCGGTCCTGACCGGCACCGTCCTGTCGCCGGCAGCCGCGCAGCGCGGCTTCACCGGTCTACCCTACACGGGCTTCCCGACCAGTGCGACGCTGGCCCAAGCCTTGCGCCCGTTCCCCCAGTTCGGCAGCATCACCAATATGAAGTGGGTGCCCACCGGCAAGAACTGGTATGACTCCCTGCAGATCCAAGCCACCAAGCGCTACTCGCACGGTCTGGACCTGACCAGCAGCTTCACTTGGAGCCGCACCTTCACCCTGGGTACGGAATCCGACATCTCCACGCTCTCTGTCACCACGCCGCCGATCAACGATGCCTTCAACCGCAACACGAACAAGTACTTGTCCGGTCTGGACCAGCCGTTCCTGTTCGTGCTCGCGGCCAACTACACCACGCCGGGTCTGACCAAGAGCCGGTTGCTGTCCTACGTGGTGAAGGATTGGACCTTCGGCACGGTGCTCCGCTACGGCGCCGGCTTCCCGATCATGTCGCCGATCGCCACCACCGGGCTGAACTCCATTCTGTTCCGCGAAACGGGCGCAGTCGGCACTACAGGCGGCACGTTCTTTAATCGCGTCGCGGGCCAGCAGTTCTTCACGCAGGACCTGAACTGCCGCTGCTTCGACGCGCAGAAGGACTTCACGCTGAACCCGAGCGCCTGGGTGAATCCGGCGGGCGGCACCTTCAGTAGCTCGGCCGCCTACTACACCGACTATCGCCAGCAACGCCGTCCGAACGAATCCATGAGCCTCGCGCGCAACTTCCGGATGCGCGAAGGCAAGTTGAACTTCCAGATTCGCGCGGAGTTTTCGAACATCTTTAACCGGACGTTCCTGAACAGCCCGACGTCGAACAACGCTCTGGCCGCCCAGACCCGCAGCGCCGCTTCCGGACTGGCGACCGCCGGCTTCGGCTTCATCAACACCGGCACGGTGCAGTCCCCGCCGCGAAACGGTACGTTGGTGGCGCGCTTCACCTTCTAGTAGAAGACGGAATCACAGGAGCCTCCCTTCGGGGAGGCTCTTCGTGTTTTGGAACTCTGTTTTCGCGGCACTCGCGGATGGATTTCTCTTGGAGGGAGAAAAAGTCCACCGAAGCAGGATTTATTCCCCCTGCTCGCCTCAAGATTCAATCAAAACACTGAGAAACTCGATTGTAATCGGAACTCCCCGTGATATTCTGACGAGAACGCCCAGAGCAGTTATCTGGGGAAACTCTGAGATTTCATAGCAAGAAGATCATGAATATCCGCTTTTTCACAGCAAAGTTTTCACTGCTCCTCCTCCTCGTCTCAGCCTCGCTGGGATACGGCCAAACTTCACTCGCAACCGTAACCGGAACTGTCGTTGACGCCACCGGCGCGGTCATCGCCAACGCTCCCATCGAACTCTCCAACAAAGAAAACGGGCAGGTCTATCGTGCCGCCAGTTCGGAAACCGGCAACTATTCAGTCGCCCAGCTCCCCATCGGCGACTATGACCTGACGGTCACCGTTGCTGGCTTTAAGACCTACTCCCGCAAGGGTTTCCGCTTGGCATCCGGCCAGACGCTGCGTGAAGACGTCACGCTTGAAGTCGGCCAGACCTCGGAATCGGTGACGGTCACCGCCGAAGCGTCGCTGCTGAAGACGGAATCCACTGAAGTTTCCCAGAACGTCACGCTGTCGCAGTTGAACAACCTGCCGATCCTTGTGGTCGGCGCCACCAACTCTGGCTTCCGCGATCCGTTCGCTGCCACCCGCCTGGTTCCCGGCGTGCAGTACTGCAACACGCCCCCCAATTGCAACGCGGTTACCTCGCTGGTCATCAACGGCACCCCGGCCAACACCTACCAGACCCGTCTGGATGGTGCGACGATGAACCCGACTTCTCCTCGCCTCCTGGGCGCGCAGATGCAGGCGCAGCCGTCGGTCGACGCGGTGGAGGAAGTCGCCATCCAGACCTCGAACTTCGCTGCTGAATTCGGCACCGCCGGCGGCGCGATGATTAATATGACGACCAAGTCGGGTACGAACACCTACCACGGCACTGGTTATGACTATGCCATCAACGAAGCGTTGAACGCCCGCGTGCCCTACACGAACGTGTTGAACCGCGTTCGCCAGCACGACTGGGGCTTCACCTTCGGTGGTCCGGTCCGCATCCCGAAACTCTACAACGGCACCAACAAGACGTTCTTCTTCTTCAACTGGGAACGCTTCTTGAATGACAACGTCAACGTGCAGGCTGCCTCGGTCCCGACCGCGGCGTATCGCGCTGGTAACTTCGCCAGCCTGATCCCGGCGGAAAACCGCTTGGTCAGTTCCAACGCCGGTGCCCTCACAGACGCCTTGGGCCGCACCATTCAGTCCGGTACCATCTTCGATCCGAGCACCACTGCAGTGAACGCCGCCAACGGCCGCTCCTATCGTGAGGCCTTCGCCGGCAACCAGGTTCCGGTGTCGCGCTTCGACCCCGTTACGGCGAAGATCCTGCCGCTGCTTCCAAACCCGCAGGGCATCAACTTCAGCCGTGGCCTTTTGGCAAACAACTTCCAGGACACGGCCGACTCCAGCCGCGTCTCGGCGATTCCGTCGATCAAGATCGACCAGAACGTGGGTAAGGGTCGTCTGTCGTTCTACTGGCAGCGCACCAACACGATCACTCCTCGTACCCCGACCGGTATCGATCCGTTCGCCGACAACATCACCGCTTCGGCCATCTCTCAGAGCTGGGGCAAGACGGCGCGTCTGAACTATGACTACACCGTGACGCCTCGCATGCTGCTGCACCTGGGCGCCGCTTGGAACGACAGCTACTTCTCGCTGGAATCGCCGAACAGCAACTACAATGCCCAGACCACCTTGGGCTTGGTCGGTCAGACTCAGGCTGGTTACTTCCCCCGCATCGTGACCGGTGTCAACACCGCGGACTCGATCGGCGGACTGTCCCCGCTGGGCACAACGTTCCCGGAAGTCGCTAAGGAACGCCGTCCCGCCGGCAACGTCTCCGCCACTTACGTCTCCGGTAACCACACCCTCAAGTTCGGTGGTGACTATCGCCTCGAAAAGTTCCCGCGCAGCAACTTGGTGGGTGCGGGTGCCAACACCTCCGGCCTGTACAGCTTCGGCAGGAACTTCACCGAACAGATCCTGACCGGTAGCACCGTCAACAATGGCTTCACCGGCTTTGAGTTCGCCAGCTTCCTGCTGGGCGGTATGAGCTCAAACGCAATCGTGGCCCCGGCCAACCTCAGCGTCCAGAAGTCGCAGCTTGCGTTCTTCGCCCAGGACACCTGGAAGGTCACCCGTAAGCTGACGCTCGACTACGGTCTGCGTTGGGACTACGGTACCTACGCTCGTGAACAGTACGGGCGCAATGCCTCCGTCGGTTTGGGCATCGCGAACCCGTCTGCTGCAGGCCGCCTCGGCGCCCGTCAGTTTGAGCAGTCCTGCCAGTGCAACTTCGCAAGTAACTACAAGCCGGCCTTCGGTCCCCGCTTGGGTGTGTCCTATCAGATCAACAGCAAGACTGTGATCCGTGGTGGCTTCGGTGTGGTTTACAACGCCACCAGCACCGCCTCGGGTGACTTTTCCAATACCGCCACGTCTAGCGCGTTGGCTGCCCTGTCCGGCCAGACCACTGGCCAGTTCAAGGACGGCCTGCCTGCGACGGTTCGCGCCGCGTGGCCCACGTTCGATCCGGCCGTCGGCCAGGGCAACGGCAGCGTCATTGCGATGCCGAACCTGCTCGATCGCAACGCCGGCCGCCCGGCCCGCCTCCTGCAGTGGAACATCGCTCTGCAGCGCGAAATCAACCGCAACCTGGTGGTCGATGCCTCCTACGTCGGCAACCGCGGCGCTTGGTGGAACACCGGTACGGCCTCCAGCTTGAGCACAGTCAACGCTCTCAGCGTGGCCACGCTCCAGAAGTACGGCTTCACCGACTTCACCAGCACCACGGAATCGGCTTTGTTGACCACCACTGTCGGTGGCCTCAGCACCGCGCAGAAGTCCACGCTGGCTGCTCGCGGCATCACGGGCTTCCCGTACTCCAGCTTCCCGACGAACCAGACGGTTCGCCAGTCGCTGCTCGATTACCCGCAGTACACCGGCAGCGGCCTCACCGGTGCTCCTCTGGGCAACACCTGGTATGACTCGTTCCAGTTGAGCGTCACGCAGCGCTTCCAGCGCGGCCTGAGCTTCAACCTGAACTACAACTACTCCAAGAACCTGGACACCTGGACTACGATTGCCGACGTCTACAACCGTGGCCTCAATAAGAACCTCTCCGTCAACGATCTGCCCCATGCCCTGCGCCTCAGCGTGCAGTATCAGGTGCCGACGCTGCGGAACGCCGGCTTGGGCGTGCTGTCCAACCGCTTTATCTCCGCCGCCCTGTCTGATTGGGGTATCGGTGCGTTCTTGAACTACCAGAGCGGGGCGATCATTGCTCGCCCGACCAGCTCCGGTTCGCTTCCGATCAGCAACTTCCTGGGCCGTGGCCCGGGTGGCGCTCAGCTCAAGAAGAACGCGGATGGCTCTTACATGAATCCGTGGAGTGTCAATTGGGTCGACAACGACGGTAACAAGCGTACCGATCCGCTCGACATCAACTGCCACTGCTTCGATCCGACCAAGGTTCAGGTATACAACCCGGCCGCATGGGAAAACGTCCCGAACGGGCAGTTTGCTTCGGACTTCAGCTCTCTGCGTAACTACCGCTACCAGCGGCAGCCCAGCGAGAGCTTGAACATCAGCCGCAACTTCCGCATCAAGGAACGTGTCACGTTCAACATCCGCGGTGAGTTCAGCAACGTGTTCAACCGCTTGCGCCTGCCTACCCCCACCAATGGCAACTTCACCGTCGCCCCGACGTTCTTCCAGTCGGGTTCGAACGCTGGGTTGATCAGCGGTGGCTTCGGAACGATCAGCCCGTACAACGGTACGCTCAACCAGCGCGCGGGTTCCATCGTGGCTCGTATCAGCTTCTAATCCTTGTTTCACGAATCAGGGCCTCCCTCACCGGGGAGGCCCTTTTTCTTTGTCTTCACCCTCCAAACTAAAGCCTTCACCCTAGCTCTGCCGATGCACTCTATGTGCAGAGTGTGCAGATTTCCCCCGAACTAGCGGACGCGGCAGACGTCCTCAGTGATCAACTCCGGGTTCATCTCAAACGGATGTCGCGCCTCTTAGAGCCGCACACCGAAAAGATCGAACGCCGCTTCGTCAGCCGGATGCGTCAAATGGGGATCTCCCCCATGCAGCGCTCCGCGCTCAGTTGCATCACCACCGGCGCCGCAGCGCGCATCCTGGCGCGCAACAAGCCCGCTCTACAGTTCATTGAGCAGGTCGAATACAACGGCCGCCGCTTGGCGAAGATGAATCTTCCGCCCAGCGCGATTCTGGAGGCGCTTCAGGAATACGACCGCCTGCTGGTCCCGATGCTGGAGCATCTGCGGCCTGATCAACACGCAAACTTTCAGTGGGTCCGTGAGCAGTTGCACTTCTGCGTGATCCTCACGCTGAACAACGCCTACTATCAAGTTCGCGAGGCGGAAACACAGGCGTTTTACGAACTGTTCCGCATCGAGCTGGAATCCCGCAATCTGGAAGAACTCCTGCGGCGCTTCCTGGAATCGCTGGTGCATGTGTGCCGTGCCGACGCTGGCCGGCTATACATGCTGAGCGAGGACGGCAAGCAGTGGCAACTCAAAGCCGGTTCGCCTAAGCCTGCGGTGTTCTCGGTCACGAATCGCCCCGGGCTGGTGAAGAAACTTTCCAAGCCTCGCCAACTGAACGGCGAGTCCGCAGACGAGGGGACGCTGCTGGATCCGGACTGGCACAACCAGTTCGAGTCCTGCTGGTCCATTCCATTGGCCGCGGAAGGCCGTACAGCAGGCGTGATGCAGTTCGGTTTCAAGCGCAGCTACGAGTGGCTGCCGCGCGAACAGGAGCTCCTGGCGGCCGCCGCAGAGCGTTGTCTGATGGCCGCTGAAAAAGCGCGCCTGATGGAAGATCTCGCGAAACGCGAAGAACAGATCCGCAGCCTGGCCGAACACATGCTGCACGTCGAAGAAATCGAACGCCGCCGCATCAGTCGCGAACTGCACGACGAAGCCGGGCAGAGCCTGCTGTGCATTCGCCTCCAGATGGAGCTGATCGAGCAAGCACTACCCGAAAATGCGGGGGAGACCCGGGATAAATTGCGGGAGGCTCGCGATCTCACTGAGCGCACCATCCTAGAGATGCGACGCCTGATCGCTGCGCTGAGTCCGGCCGTGCTGGAACAGTTGGGCCTAGGCGCCGCGCTGCGTCAGTTGATCAACCGTTTCCAGCGTTTGCATCCCACCTGCCGCATCAAGCTCCAGCTCCACAAGATGGGAGCTTTGCCGCATCAGCTGGAAATTATCTCCTACCGCCTGGTGCAGGAATGTTTCAACAACATCGGGAAACACTCTGAGGCAACGCACGTAAACATTTCCTTAGTCTCCGCCGATGGAGTACTAAAGCTGGTGGTAGAAGACAACGGAGTTGGTTTCCGAGTGGAAGAAGCCCTGGCAAAGCGGGAATCGTTCGGGCTGTCTGGTATGCACGAACGAGTCGCACTGCTCGGCGGAAAATTCCACGTAGAAAGTCGAACGGAATCACCCAAGCGGGGTACAAAGATTTCGATCGAACTGCCGATAGTAAGTAAGTAAGCAGGAAGGATTACGTAGGGCGAAATACATTATGGCTAAGATTCGAATCATGCTCGCGGACGACCACACGTTGTTCCGCCAAGGAATCCGGACGCTGATTTCCGCCGAAGCGGACATGGAAGTTGTTGGCGAAGCTTCGAACGGTGGCGATGCGGTGGATAAAGCGAATGAAGTCCGTCCTGACGTGGTCCTCATGGACATCGGCATGCCGGGCCTCAGCAGCTTTGAAGCGACGCGTCAGATCAAGAAGAACCGTCCCGAAACCAAAGTGCTGTTCCTCACCATGTATGACGACGAAGACTACCTCGTCGAGGGCATGGAAGTCGGCGCCGGCGGCTACGTCCTGAAAGATTCCCCCAGCCAGCAGTTGGTCGCCGCCGTCCGCGATGTTTGCCGCGGTGGCAGCTACCTCAGCCCGCGCATGTTGTCGCAATTGGTCGACGACTTCCGCAGCCGGATCAAGAGCGCGAATCGCCTCCCGCGTTTCGCCACTTTGACCACGCGCGAACGCGAAGTGCTCAAGATGCTGGCCGAAGGCAACTCCGTCAAGGAGATCGCCTGCGACCTCAACCTGAGCGTCAAGACCGTCGAAGCGCATAAGTTCAACTTGATGCGTAAGCTCGACATTCATAACAAAGCGCAGCTGGTACAGTACGCGATCCAGAAGAAGATCATCAAGATCCCGAATCTGGCGTAACTTTCAAATAAACTGGACATCACAGGGCCGCGGATACAATCCGCGGCCCTTCGTGTTTTTGAACTCGCTACACTGGTCGCAGAGCACACCGATGAAAAAATTCCTGCTGGGTTTTCTGGGCGGCCTCGTCTTTGCCGGTCTTGTAGTCCTGCTGTTGTTCTTCGGCTTCCTGGCCCTGTTCAGCGTCTCCGATAATCGCCCGACCGTCGCGGACAATTCTGTTCTGGTCTTCGATCTTCAAGGTGACGTTCCGGAACGCCAGCCCGTCGATGTCCCGCTCCCGATCCTCGGTCAGCAGGGCGGACCCACGGTGCTCGATTCCTGGCAGTTGCTCAAGAAAGCTGCGATTGATCCGCGGATCAAGGGCATCGTGATCGCGCCGAGAGGCCTCAGCGTCGGTTGGGCCAAGCTCGAAGAAATCCGCTCGCAGCTGCTCGAATTCAAGAAAACCGGCAAGCCGGTTTACGCCTACCTGCGCGCCGCCGGTACGCCCGAATACTACCTGGCCACTGCGGCCGATCAGATCTACATGCCGCCGGACGACTGGCTGAACGTCAAGGGCCTCCGTGCCGAGCTGACCTTCCTGAAGAACACGCTCGACAAGGTTGGTGTTGCGATGGAGTTTGAAGGAGTGGGCCTCTATAAAGACGCGCCCGACACGTACACCAAGACCTCGCCTTCGCCGCAAACGCTGGAGGTCACCAATCAGATTCTCGACCAGTATTACGGCAGCTTGATCTCCGTCATCGCCCAAGGCCGCAAGCGGGATCCCGAAGCCACGCGAGCCATGATCGACAAGGGTCCCTTCGTGGGCCAGAGCGCGGTCGACGCTGGCATGATCGACGGCACGCTGTTCGAAGACGAGGTCTACGCGAAACTCAAGCAGCAGCTGAAGGCTCCAGCCGACCTCAAGAAAGTTCATGCAAAAGACTACGTCGCGGTGCCCGTCACGGGCACGGGGGGCCCCACCAGTATCGCCGTGATCGCAGGCGATGGCGAGATTCTCAGCGCTACTGGCGGCCTGGATCAGTTCGAGCAAGCCGGTATGACCGGCGGCGGCATGGCGAAGGTGCTCAAACAGGTCGCCGACAACGATCAGATCAAGGGCGTGATCCTGCGCGTGAATTCGCCGGGTGGCGACGCGATCGCCTCGGCGGAAATTCTGCACGCTGCGCAGGAGCTCAGCAAGAAGAAGCCGCTCATCGTGTCTATGTCGGATTACGCGGCTTCCGGTGGCTACATGATGTCCATGACCGGCGATCCGGTGCTCGCTTACAACAACACGCTGACCGGTTCGATCGGTGTGTTCTTTGGCAAGCTGACGCTGCGCGGCTTCTACGACAAAATCGGGATCAACAAGTTCCTGCTGACGCGCGGCAAGTGGTCTTCTATCGATTCCGAATACACGCCGCTCAGCGCCGAACAACGGGCTCGCTTGCAGGTGGAGTTACAGGCCTACTACAAGGGCTTCGTGCAGCGCGTCGCCACGGGTCGCAAGAAGGAATACAACGTCGTCGAGCCGCTGGCGCAGGGCCGCGTGTGGCTGGGCGCGCAAGCGGTGAAGAATGGTCTCGTCGACGAAATCGGCGGCCTTGATCGCGCCATCGCGCTGATCAAGGAAAAGACCAAGGTCCCCTCGAACCAGCCGGTGACGCTGGTCGAGTACCCGGAGAAACGCTCCTTGATTCAGATGCTGCTGAACCGCGAGCCGCAGAACGAACTGGCGACCAGCGTGGATAAAATCATGGGCGGCCTGCCGTGGCGCTCCCTTGTGCAAGGTGGCGTACAGCAGGCGCTGCCCTATAGCGTCCGCGTGAAGTAGCGGTTAGAACTCCAGCTGCGCCGCGAAGAACGGTAGAACCTTCGTGTCGAATCGCACCGGCACCTTGCCGTTGTGATCGCCTTCGTAGGTCTCGAAATTGTGCTTCACGCCCAGTTCCGTCAGTTGCTGATCCAGATCCTGGTTGGTCGCCAGTAGGTTGTCCTGCAGGCCCACGTCCATATGGATCGCCTTCATCTTCTTGAGGGCAGCGGCGTTGTTCTGCACCATCACCAGGAGCGAGTTTGCCTGCCACTTCGCGGCGACCCGCGGCTGCGTCTTGCCATCTTTCGTCGCCAAATCCAGGAAGAACGGAGGATTCTGAGCATTTTCTGACCACGCCGCACCCCGCGCGAACGGCGACTTCTGGGTATACGGCAGCTTGGCTTCTTCTTCCTTCGTCTTGATGGATTCGGCCCGCACTAGATCGGCCGACGATTCACCGCTTTCAAAAATCCCGCCCGCCGACATCGAATACAAGCTCGAGAACACGTCCGGGTACTTCATGCCGACGCGGAAGGTGCCGTAGCCGCCCATCGAATGCCCACCGAGCCCTCGGCTCGCACGATTCGCCTTGGTCCGATAGTGACTGTCTACGTAGCTCACCAGATCCACCGCGAGGAAGCGTTCCCAATCCCCCGTGGTCTTCGAGTTCGAATAGAAGCTGCCGTTGTGCACAGTGAACGCATCCGGCATCACCACGATCATCTCTTTCGGATACTTCTCGGCAGAGGCAACGTTGATGAAGCCTACCCATTGCTCGGCGTGCAGTCCGTAGCCGTGCAACATGTACACCACCGGGTAACGCTTGTTCGTATCGCGCGAGTAGCTGGGCGGCAGGTACACGAACACTTCGCGATCCGCGGAATCGCCTTCGAGGTTGCCTTCGAGCGACTTGCCATGAACCTTGATGCGTTCGATCTTGCCCTTGATGTCATGCTCCACATCGGCCAGCGGTCGGATCAAGCCGCCACCTTTCGCCTGCGCCTTGCCTTTATCCGCGCCCGCTGCTGTGGGCTGTTGCGCGCTCAACGTCACGATCATGCCAAAGGCGGCCACCAAACTGAGTGCGTATTTCATGGATGAATCTCCCTAGCGGCCCAACGGCCGAATCTCTACTTTGCGGAACCGAACGGTCCCGGCCGATGCCTGCAGCCCGATGGGGCCCTCCGCGTACTTCGGGTTGTGCGTATCCACGGTTTTCACGCCGTTCAACATCACAATAATGTGGTCGCCCTGCGCCGTGATCTCAAACTTGTTCCACTGGTTCGCGGCCTTCATCTGCGAAGAGGCGGACGCGATGCCCACGATGCTGCCGGTTGCGTATGTCTGATCCGGTCGCGTGTCGTAGACGTTCACTTCGTACGCATTGTCCTGCGTGACTTCCCCGCGATTACTGCAGCGTAGGAACACGCCGCTGTTGGCGGGACCGTCCACCCAGAACTCGGCGCGAATCTCAAAGTCGCGATAAGAGTTCTTCGAAATTAGGAACCCTTGGCCAGCATTCGCTTCCACGATGCCATCCTTCAAAGTCCAGTTCGCGGTCCCAATCCGATCCCACGCGGCCAGGCTCGTCCCATCGAATAACGTCGTCCAGCCCGCCGGAGCCTGAGCCCCCAGCGTCAGCGCGAACAGCAGCAATCCAGCAGCGTATCTCATGAAGATCCCTCTCGAAGTCACTTGGGTAACGCGATGACATCCATGCCCAAGGTGTCCGTCGGCGACATCACACCTTCGAACGCCAGGTTCGTACTGGCCGGAGCGCGGTCGCGCTTCAAAAACTCAAACCGCAGATCCCGATACTTCTGCACCATCGCCGCGTTCACCGGGTACGCGTAGGCGTAGAAGATCGTTTCCAGGGAAGCACCGCCGGTGGTCAGCGCGTCGCCCATCGATCGGAACGCCGCGCGAACGCTGTCATCCGTGCTCGCGGCCGTGAACGTCGTGGTGAAGATCACCTCCGGAGCATTCACCATCGCCGCCTGCGCAAACGCCGCATTGGTCGGGTTCACCAACTGCACCGGACCGTTCGGGGCCCTGCTCAGCCGCGCCACCGCCTCGCACTCCACTTCCTGATTATCCGCGTCCTTCTGGATCTGCATCAGGTTCAGCGCCGCGTTCGGGTATTGCGTCTCCATCATGCCGCGCACCTGCGCCTGATCCACCAGAGTGCTCGCGAAACAGGTCACCCGCAGCACTGCGCCAGGGTCCACCTGCATCCCGGCTAGAGCGGTCTTCAGATTGGCGAGCGATTTCTCGGCCAACGGCGCGGCGGCGGGCTTGGGATCCTTTGGTGCGCTGGTCAGCTGTCCCGACACGAACACGATGCCGTTCGGATTGTGGATAGTCTCCGATTCGACGACTGTCTCCAGAACCACTTGAGCGGACGGGTTCTCCAGTGCGCCCACCCGAATCACGCTCACGACCGGGACTTTTCGCTTTTTCTTCGTAAAGGCCTCTGCTACGGCACCGGGAACCTTGGTGGCGTCCGCCGAACTCGCGACAAACGCGCGCACTTTCACGATTCGGGACGTGCCCGAGGAATCCCACAGCTGATCCAGGGACGCCTGCACCTGCTCCGTCAAAGACCCCTTGCTGAGGACCGGACCTACGCCGAACTCCAACTGTGTCGGCATCGCCCGACCCGATGTCGGGATCGTCTGTGCTGTCAGCAGCACTGAACTCAGAAACATGCCGAAAATAAGCCGCATCACTGATAGAGGGTATCAGCATTGGGCTCTGCCCGGAAACCCAGCGGTAACCCCGCCCGCAGCTCGAACGCCTAGTCGGTGTATCATCATATCTGCTTGACCTTGTGCGTCATCCGGGTGGATTTGGCGCGAAACGGCTGAGGTGAATTCATGGATTCGTTTGTGCGAGCGCCCCGCGCTTGGATGACTGTTGCCCTGTTCGCAGCGATGTGCGGACAAGTTGCCGCCCAGCAGCGGCCAACGCTGCCTCGGATGGCGGATGGGAAGCCGAATTTGCAGGGAATCTGGCAGGTGCGCAATCGCGCCGCCGCCGACCTGCAGGATCACGGCGCGCGCAACGGGATGCCCGGTGGCCGCAGCGTCGTGGAAGGCGGCACCATTCCATACACGCCGGCAGCCGCTGCGCAGAAGATTGCGAACTACACGAAGCGCAAGGAAGCCGATCCGCTAAACCAGTGCTACATGCCGGGCGTGCCTCGCATTATGTACATGGAGCATCCGTTTCAGATTTTCCAGGAACCGAATCACGTCGCGATGCTGTTTGAGTTCTCGGTCATCCATCGTTTGATCTACACCGACGGCAAGCCCGCGCAGCACCCCTTTGAATCCTGGATGGGCGATGCGCGCGGCAAGTGGGAAGGCGACACGCTGGTGGTTACAGTCACGGACATGAACGACCGCACGTGGCTGGACGCAGCCGGCGACTTCCACAGTTCCGCGCTGAAGGTCACGGAACGCTACACCCTGCTGGACGCCGACACGATTCAGTACGAAGCCACGATGGACGATCCCAAGACGTATACGCGCCCGTGGAAGATCAGCATGCCGATTTACCGACAGAAGGGCATGGATCGCGTTCTGGAGTATCAGTGCCAGGCGGAAAAAGAAGAAGAAAACGGCGATTTTGAGCGCGACCTGCGTACTTGGTATCCGGAGCCGGGCACGCCCGCTTCGCCCGTGACGCCGACCGCCAACATGCCGGCTCCCGGTCCGCTCCCCGAAATCAAGGTTGGCGCGAACATCAAGCGCTTGGCCGATGGCAAGCCGGACATTTCGGGTTATTTCAATGCCGATGCGGGCGGCGCGAACTACGGTCTCGAAAAACACGCACGTGACTTCCTGACCCCGCAAACTCGCGGCGTGATCATCGATCCCCCAGACGGGCAGTTGCCGTATAAAGATTGGTCCAAGGCCGAGCGCACGGATCGCGAACTGCCGCATCGCGGCTACGACGATCCTACGGCGCACTGCTTCGTCACGGCCGGCGTGCCGCGATCGATGTACGTGCCGTCTCCGTTCCACATCCTGCAGACGCCCGGCTACGTCGTGATCCTGCATGAACGCATGTCCTGGCGCATCATCCCGCTGGACAACCGCCCGCACCTGCCGGATACCATCCGCCTGTGGCAAGGTGACTCCATCGGCCACTGGGAAGGCGACGTGCTGGTGGTGGACACCACCAACATGAACGGCAAGACGTGGTTGAATGAAGTCGGGGAAGTGGTCAGCCACATGGAGAAGATCACCGAACGGTTCATCCCGGCCGACGACAAGAAGCTGATCTACCGCGCGACGGTCACGGATCCGATTCCGTACACCAAGCCGTGGACCATCGAGATGGCCCTTAATCGGGATAATGATGAGCTGCTGGAAGTGGCCTGTCACGAAGACAATGTCGACCTGCCGCATCTCAAAGACGTGCGGGACGAGTATCGCGCCAAGCAGAAGAAGTAAGGAGCAACAATGATGATTCGCAAGATGGTGGGAACCCTGAGCCTGTTGGCCGCGATGGCGGTGAGCGCTGTGGCGCATCACTCCTTTACGGCGGAGTTCGACAACAACAAGCCGATCAAGCTCCAGGGCAAAGTGAAGGAAATGAAGTGGTCCAACCCGCACGGCTGGATCTACCTCGATGTGGAGACCAACGGCAAGGTGGAAACCTGGGCTCTCGAAACGGGTGCGGCGAACTCCCTGGTCCGTCGCGGTTGGAAGAAAGAAGATCTCCCGCCGGGCACTGTTCTGAAGGTGGAAGGTTGGCAGGCTCGCAATGGCTCCACCACCGCCAACGTCGGCAGCATCACCTTCGCAGATGGCAAACGCCTCTTCGCGGGTTCGTCGAACAACGAGGGCGGCAAACAGTAGCTTGCAGCACGCGACGCTTGTGCAGTTGGGAGTGCGGTGGCTGGGCCGGAAGTGCTCGGTCGTGTTGTTCGAGGCTGCCGCCACCAAAGGCGAGATTCCGGATGTGATCGGGTGGGCGGGCACAGGCTCGGTGATGATCGAGTGCAAGGCGTCCCGCTCGGACTTTCTCCGGGATGCCACCAAGCCGACGCGCAAGAAACCCGCAGTCGGAATGGCGCACCGCCGTTACTATCTCTGTCCGGCCAACGTCCTCCAGGTAGAGGACATGCCCCCGCGCTGGGGTCTACTGTGGGCGGAAAAGAACCGCGTCACGGTGAAGCGTGAAGCCCGTGGGTTTCCGGAACGGAATCTACTGGCCGAAGTTCAGTTTCTAAGCAGTATGTTACGGCGCGCACAAATTCGAATCGGCACACGGCCGCTCTCGGAATGGTTGCGCGGCGAAAATCGTTTTGAAGCCGTGCGTGGCATTTCTCCAAACCAGACACGCACGAAGGCAGCCGTGAATGGTTCGTGATTCGCGCTGACAATCCAGAAGAAGGAATCCATTATGAAGAAACAGATTTTGTTTGCCGCAGCTGCGGCGCTGATTGCAGGATCGTTGCTGGCCCAGGCTCCCGCTGGCGGCCTTGGCGGCGGCAAGGGCGGAGCTCCGAAGGCTGCTCCGCGTCCGGTATTGTCGGTGACCTCCACCGCGTTCCCGGACGGCGGCGAAGTGCCGATGAAGTTCGCGGGCCGCGGCGAAAACAAGTCGCCCGAGTTCACGTTCAACTGGTCGTTGGGCAACAATCCGACCACCGCGCCGGCTGAACTGCAGACCTACGCCGTGATCTTCCACGACATCGAAAATTCCACCAACAAGACCATGACCGACACACTGCACTGGACCATCTTCAACGTTCCGGGTTCGGCGAAGAGCTTGCCGGAAGGCCTCGGCGCCGGTGATCTGGCCGACGGTTCGCGCAACGGCCCGGGCATCAACTCGCGCACGGGCAACCCGTCTTATTTCGGTCCGGGTGCGGGCGTGGGTCCGTTCCATCACTACGTATTCGAGTTCTACGCTCTGGATACCAAGCTGGATCTGCCGGCCACCGCCACGCGCGATGAACTGCAGAAGGCGATCGACGGCCACGTCATTGGCAAGGCCGCTTACGTGGGCCGTTTCCACGCTGTACAGTAACCAACATGGACCGTCGTCAATTTCTCCGAACAACCGCCGCTGGGGTTCCAGCGTTGCTGGCATCCGGTGGCTCGCTGTTTGCGCAGGAATTTGACTTAGTGATTCGCGGCGGCCGCGTGATCGATCCTGACCAAGGGATCGATCGCGTGGCCGATGTCGCGATCAGTGGTGGGCAGATCGCGGCGATTCGCCCGAACATCCCTATGATTCAGGCGGCCCAATCGTTAGATGCCGCGGGGAAGTTGGTAGTGCCGGGGCTGATCGATGTGCATCTGCATGCTCGGGATGCGGAGTTGCCGCCCGCGGCGATTCTGAAGCTGGGCGTGACGTCGATGATCGACGGTGGCTCGCGCGGAGCCGATAATGTGGCGCAGTTGCTGCAGGTCGCGCAGAGCGCTCCGAACCGGATGCGCATTTTGTTGAATATCGGCCGGCTGGGCAACAACCCCAACGGACGAGCAGAGTTTTTGGATGGAATTGACCAGGCCGACGTGGCCAAAGCTCGAGCGGCGGTGGAAGCCAACCGCGCGTGGATCGTCGGACTGAAGGCGCGCTTGTCGCGTGGAATTGCGGCGGATCGCGATCAAGAAGTGTTGCGCCGCGCGCTGCAGGTCGCCGAGCCGACCAACATCCCCATCATGATTCACATGGGCGATACCGCCTCGCCGCTCCCGCAGATTCTGGCAATGTTGCGACCCGGCGATATCGTGTCTCATCTGTATGCCCCAACGCCTCACGGGATTTTGGATGAGCGCGGCAAGATCCTCCCCGAAGTTCGCGCTGCGCGCCTGCGTGGGGTCCTGTTCGATTTCGGCAATGGCCTGAACGAACACTGGAATTGGGAAGTGGCACAGAAGGCGTTGAAGCAAGACTTCCCACCCGACACGATTTCCACCGACCTTACCATCGCTGGGCGCACCGAGCAGGTGATCGACCTGCCGAACGTGATGTCGAAATTCCTGCTGATGGGGATGAAGTTGAATGACGTGATCGCGTGCGTCACGAGTAATGCGTCGCGCGCGATTCGCGAGTTCCATCCCTATGGAACACTGCGAGCTGGTTCGGTAGCCGACGTGACCGTGCTGGAACTGCAGCAGGGCAGTGTCGAGTTCGTCGACAACTACAAGGGCAAGCGGACGGGCATGCAACGGCTGGTCACGCGTGCTGTCGTGAACGGTGGACGTCTGGTTGTCTGATGTTCCCGTCGCTAGCCGTGGTCACGCCGTAGGGATCGATTTCGGGACCACCAACAGTTCCGTCGCCTATTGCCCGGGGGGCAATGCGCCGGTGCAACTGGTGAAGTTCCCGTTCCTGGGCGCCACCACCGAATCCTATCGCTCGTTGCTCTACCTGGAGCAACTCAAACAAGCCGGCAAGACCAGCATCACCGCGTGGACCGGGCCAGCTGGCATCGAACACTTCTTGGCGCGCGAGTCTGCCGGTCGTTTGATGCAATCGCTGAAATCGTTCCTTAGCAGCCGGACCTTGTTCAGTACCGAAGTGTTCGGCAAGCGACTCACGATCGAGGAATTAATCGCGCGCATCCTGCGCGATTTGCGCGAGCGTGCGGAGGAAGCCTTCGGATTTCCGGTGACTTCGGCCGTCGCCGGCCGTCCCGTGCAGTTCGTGGGCGCGGAGTCGGAAGCCGACAACACGTACGCCGAAGGTCGCCTGCGCGATGCGTTCCGACTTGCTGGCTTTACTGACGTCGAGTTTGAGATGGAGCCCGTCGCGGCGGCGCATTATTACGAGTCGACGCTGGCGCAGGATGAACTCATCCTGATTGGGGATTTCGGCGGCGGCACCAGCGACTTCTCGCTGATCCGCGTTGGACCCTCCGTGTTGAAGCGGGGCCGCACGGCTAAGGACCTGCTGGGCAACTCCGGCGTGGGCGTCGCGGGCGATGCCTTCGATGCGAAGATCGTGCGCCATCTGGTCTCGCCGTACCTCGGCTCAGGCAGCAAGATGCGGTCTTTGAATAAGGAACTGCCGGTGCCGAACTGGGTCTACTCGAAGCTTGAACGCTGGCATCACTTGTCGTTCCTCAAGGCCAAGGACACCATGAACATGCTGGCCAGCGTGCAGCGCCAGGCGCTGGAGCCGGAGAAGATCGAGGGTTTGATTCACTTAGTGAACGAAGACCTCGGCTACAACATGCATCAGGCCGTGCAGAAGACCAAGATCGAGTTGTCACGGCACAAGACGGCGATGTTCCGTTTCTCGGACGGTGCCATCGACATTGACGCGGTTGCGCAACGGGCCGCGTTTGAACGCTGGATTCGCGAGGAAGTCACGGACATCGAGAACTGCGTGGATGGTTTGTTGCGCGATACCGGCGTGAAGCCGGAAGCAGTCAACATGGTGTTTCTAACGGGAGGGTCGTCGTTCGTGCCGGCGGTGAGGAGGGTCTTTGAGACTCGCTTCGGTCCGGAGCGGATCCGGACCGGAAGCGAGTTTACTTCGGTTGCGCAAGGGCTGGCGTTGAAGGCCAGCCAGCGCGCTTAAGTGGTGCGGTAGGCTTCGCGAGCCACGGTGGCGTACGGCACCGGGCACACGGTCGCGCGGATCTGGGTCTGCACGTGCGGCTCGACCGTCGGCTTCGTGCTGGACGGGTTTTCGCCCCACACGAACGTGACCTGCTCGCCCGGCTGCGTGTAGGCGTTGTCCAGGATCGCCAACGTCAGCATCTTGCCTTCGTTGGAACTGTAGCCGACCCACGTCGAAACGCCGATCGTCTTGCCGTTCTTGTCCAGCACCTTGTCGTACGGCCAAGTGGAATACACAGCTGACGGGAACTCCATGAACTTCGAGCGGTTGCCCGCTTCGAACTGCGAACCGATCGCCTTCATGACGTCTTCGGTGTACAGCTCCAACGTGACCTTCGTGCGCGCGGGAGCCTTGGAGATCTTCTCCAGCGCTTCACGGCCCACGAAGTCGTGGTCGAACTTCACCATCGTGCCGTAGCCGAGGTCATACGGGGTCAGGTAGTAGTCTTCGATGTTTTCGGAATAGAAGCTGCCCCCCAGCGACGCGCGGGCTTCCCACGTTGTGTCCGGCAGCCACTCACGATATGCCTTCATCTTGGGGCTGGTGTAGACGGCCGGCAGCGGCGAGGGGATCCAGCCGGATTCCAGCGTGTTCGACGAGTAGGCTCGGCCGCCTACCAGGTACAGGCCGAATTCCTTGCCCGCAGCGACCAAGGCCGCCTTGATCTCTTCACCTTCCGCCCAGGGTCCAAATAGTTCCCAACCGGGCTGGCCCACCATGCCGTGACGCAGGGCGCTGACCTTCTTGCCGGCGATCTTGACGGTGCCCATCTGGAAGAACTTCAGTTCCGGGATGGTGCCTTCAACCACCTTCTCCATCAGCTTCATGGCGTTCGGGCCTTGAATCTGATAGCGGTACGCCTGGCGGACGATTTCGCCCTTCTGATCTGCCGCTCGTTCGTCACGCGTGCACTTCACGCTGTAGCCACCGGTTTCCGCGTTGAACTGAACCCAGTTGTGAACCGAGGGACGGCCCACCAGATTGAAACGGCCATCTTCCAGGCCGAACAGGATGACGTCGCCAATGACGTAACCTTCGGGGTTAACGGGAGCGTACTGCTTGGCCTTGTTCGGGCCGAAATTCTTGAATGTGTTCGTGCCCAGATCGGAGAGCAGGCGCAGCGCGTCCGGCCCTTCCAGGTACATATCCGTCATGTGATAGGACTGGTTGAACAGGACGCAGGTTTTCTGCCATGCGCGTTGCTCATCGCGCCAATTCGTGTACTCGGCTTGCACGCCGGGATACGGGTTGGCACCCATCTGGGAGTTGCGGAGCAACTGCACCGCAGAGGACTTCTGAAGAAGCGTTTCAAGACTCATGGACGGATTTCACCTCTAGGGGGATCAAATGGCCAGGGGGGCCAATCTGCAAGTTTATCATTCGCGGGAGGTCCCGGCAGATGTGATTCTGGTGATACTTAGGATCGATCCAGTTGAATTTGCTACTGGGCGCCGCGCGACAGCAGCATCACTTTGATGGTGTGGAAGATGATGTAGAAGTCTAGCGCCGGGGCCAGGTGCTTGACGTAGTACAGGTCGTATTCCAGCTTTGTAGCTGTGTCTTCAACGGTTTCCGTGTATTTGTGGTTGATCTGGGCCCACCCCGTGACGCCGGGTTTCACCAGCAGCCGCTGGTTGTAGAACGGGATCTTCTGTTCCAGAATTTCGCAGAATTCAGGGCGTTCCGGGCGGGGGCCCACCAAAGCCATGTCGCCCCGAATCACGTTGAAGAACTGTGGCAGCTCGTCCAGACGAAGCTTTCTCAGCCACCGGCCGAGCGGGGTCACACGAGGGTCGTTCTTGGTCGCCCACACGGGCCCGGTGCGCGCTTCGGCATCGATGTACATGGAACGGAATTTGTAGACAAAGAACGGAACTCCGTTCTTACCCGAGCGCCGCTGCTTGTACAAAGCCGGCCCGGGCGACGTCAGTTTCACCGCCAGGAATACCAGAAGCATGACGGGTGAGCACACCAGCAGTCCCAAGGATGCCAGGACGAACGAACAAACTGTCTGGACCCGAAGCGTGAGCTGGCGAAGGCCGGACTCCTCCCCGAACAGGATCTCCGATCGCTGCAGTGTCTGAAGCGACACGCGCCCAAAGACCATCTCGTAAAACGGAGCAATCTTTTCGACCTTCGTGTTTGCAGCTCGCAATGCCAGCATTGCGTTGCCCGTCAGCCATTCTGCGCTCTCTTGGCTTTGGTCGACCACCAACATATCCACTCTGCGGCTCTTGAGAATCTTCGTGAGGTCCTCAGTAATCGGGATATGTTGGGCGCCTGCGAAGGAAGGCGTGGCGCTCAAGTACCCTACCGGCGAGTACCCGATATCCGTGCGCTCGTTAAAATGACGGATCACCTCTTCAATGCACGGAGACATGCCGACAAACAAAACCTGGGTGCTGGGTAGCGCCTTCCGGATGAGCGACAAAAAAATCGAGTGCCACGCAGGGATGGCGAGTGCGACCAAACCGCTGCCGAAAAGCATCGTCCATTGCGGGAGCTGCAGTGCGCTCGACTCTGCGTAGCCGACCAGCGCTTGGCTCAAGAATGCGACACCCAGCAGCATACACACTTGCTGCAACAGGACGAAGTACGTTTGAAGGCGCAAATCATCGTAGATGTCGCTCAAATACAGCCCCGTCTGCAGAATCGCCACGACGAACGCAACTTGCAGCCACCCAGATTCGTAGCGAAGATAAAACACCGGGTCCAATAGGGCGTTGAGAGCCGGGTACATGGCCCCGATATAACAAGCCGAAAGGATGATCGTGTCCGACAGGATCAGCACCAGCAAGCTGGCGGGGATGGACACGCGGAACAGACGAATCATGAGTGGAAGGGTGTTGCTTAACCTAGTCTACTGAACTATCGGCACTTCACAGCCAAAAGTTATGGCTGGGGCAGCCCGTAACCGCCCTCCCGAAAGATTGTTCGTGCTGCTGGACGGGCCAGGAATTTCACGTAGTCGCGGGCTGCTTCGCGGTTCGTGGAGGATGCGACGACCCCTGCGGCTTGGTCGATGGGGTCGTATAGCTTCGGATCAAGGGCCAGCACGATGCCTGCGTCCTCTACCACTAAAGATAGAGCGGTTAACGTCGCATCCGCGTTTCCGGTGGCCGCGTATTGCCGCGCCATTCCGATGTTGCTGCCGTAGATGATTTTCGGTTGCAGGGTTTCCCACAAGCTGGAGGCCTTCAGTGCCTCCACCGCGGCCTTGCCGTACGGCGCCAACTCCGGCTGGGCGATCGCGATGAAGCGCACCTCCGGCCGGGTTAGATCGTGCAGTGTACGCACGCCGGTTTTGTCGCCATCCGGGATCCACAAGGCCAATTTGCCGCGGGCATAGATGATGGTGCTGGATGCGACCACTTTGCCTGAATCCGCCAGTTGAGCGATGTGTTCTTTGTCGGCTGCGGCGAAAACGTCAAACGGAGCGCCGTTCTCAATCTGCCGGGCGAGCTGGGCCGTTGAACCGTAGCTCAATAGCACCTCGATACCGGTTTCTTGATGAAAGCTGGCCGCGATCTGGTCAAAGACGCCCATCAGGTTCGAGGCGGCCGCCACTGTGAGCTTCTCGTGTTCTGTCGGCTTGGGCGCTGAGCAGGCAGACGTCAGGCAGGTGCTGAGTGCGATCGCCCCAAAGTGCCGCCTGGTAACCAACATCTCTCAACCCTAGCCGAAGTTGCGCACGGATTCCAGTGTCTCCCACAAACGACGAGTCGTGTTAAGATGACATCGTGATGCTCGCAAGACGATGGATTCTTCTCCTTCTCGTCCTCACAGCAGGGCTGACTTCCGCCCAATCTACTAAAGCCGAATTATTCGGCGTCTTGCGTGACCCGACGCAGCTGCCCGTGCCTGGCGTCCTGCTGGAGCTCTTAAATCCTGCCACTCAAGTGAAGCTTCAAGCCGAAGCCGATCCGGAGGGCGCTTTTCATTTCTCAGCCCTCTCTACCGCCACGTATCAACTCACTGCGACCAAAGCGGGCTTCGCGACGCTTCGACGCTCCGGCATCGAATTGCGTGTGGGGGATCGCGTCAGCTTGGATCTCACACTGACGGTCGGCAACGCGAGCGACTCCATAGACGTCGTTGAGGCGACCCCGCTGCTGCAATCCTCGCGCGGAACATCGAGCTTCACCCTGGAACAGAAGCGCATGGTGAATCTTCCCCTGGATGGGCGCAATTTCGTCCCGTTGATCGCTCTGGCTCCGGGCGTGAACCTGCCTCCGGGTCAGTTGTTGCCGCGCGTGAACGGCAGCCGCCCCCGCACCAGCGAGTACATCTACGACGGCGTCAGCGTGTTGCAGCCCGAACCGGGGCAAGTCGCCTACTTCCCCATCGTCGACGCCATTCAGGAGTTCCGCGTCGAAACCAACAGCCCGTCGGCGGAATATGGTCGCTCCAACGGCGGTGTGATCATGGTCAATCAAAAGTCCGGCACGAATGACCTCCATGGGACGCTGTTTGAGTTCTTTCGCAATGAAGCGCTCAACGCGCGCAACCTCTTCGCGACCACGGGCACCAAGCCGCGCTTCCGCCGCAATCAGTATGGGTTCGTGCTGGGAGGACCGGTTCAGAAGAACAAGACCTTCTTCTTCGTGGACTGGCAAGGCACGCGTCTGGATCAGGAGGTGGTGCGCACCAGCACCGTCCCCACCACGGCGCAAGCGGGTGGGCAGTTCACGCAATCCATTTACGACCCCCAGTCCACCAGGCAAACCGCTTCGGGCTACGCCCGCACTCAATTCGCGGGGAACAAGATTCCGCTCACGCTTCTGGATCCGGCTACGCAAGCAGTGTTGAGCCGGTATCCCGCGCCCAACGTGTTCAATGGCGCAGCGGAGGCAACGGCCAACAACTATCGCCGCGTCGGCAGTGACAAGACCGCGCAGGATCAGTTCGACGTGCGGCTGGATCGCTACTTCGGCCTGCGTCACAAGATCTTCACGCGCTACGCGTTCCTGCGCGACGATTCTGCGCCGGCCACGCCCTTCCCCGATGGCAGCGGCAACTTCTCCGGCACCTACATCGGCAAGACCCTCACCCGCGCGGACAGCCTGGTCGCAGAGCACACCTACACGCTGAGTCCGTCCGCCGTGAATCAGCTGCGGTTCGGCTTCACGCGTCGCGGGTTCGATCGAAACTCTCTGGCGACCGGCACTGCAGCCACTACGCTGACCAAGATCCCGAACATTCCTCTGACGTCTTTCCCGGATGCGTTGCCTGTGTACGATGTCGTCGGCTTCCAGCAACTGGGGCCCCCGGCCAGCGGCAACGCGAACTTCACTACGTCCGTGACGCAGTTCATCGATAACTTCACCTGGAATCGCGGCTCCCACAGTGTGAAGGCGGGCACCGACATTCGTGTGGAACGCCTCGACGCGCTCCAGCCACCGAACCCGACCGGCAATTTCCAGTTCACCAACATCTTCACGGCGAACCTCAGCGCGGCGGGAACTCCGGTGGCCAACACCGGCAACGCCTTCGCCTCCTTCCTGCTGGGCCAAGTGACGAAGTTCAGTATCGATGCGCAGTCGCAGGTGTTGAGGCCGCGCGCGAACATCGTCGAGTTCTTCCTTCAGGACGATTGGCGCGCCACGCGTCGCCTGACCGTGAACATCGGAACTCGCTACACGCTGAACCTTCCTTCAACCGTTGCCGGTAATCAGGGTGCAGTGTTCAACCTGGGCACGCAGAAGCTCGACTACTTTGGTCAGAACGGTTTCCCCACGAACGCCCGCAACCTGGAGAAGAAGAACTTCGGCCCCCGCCTCGGCCTCGCGTACAAACTCACGAACTCCTCTGTAGTCCGAGCCGGATACTCGCTCACCTGGATCGAACAGGCCGGCATCACCACACCCTTCACCACGCCGATGTTCCCGTTCATTCAGACGCTGGGCCAACAGACGCTCGACAATATTCGTCCTGCGTTCGTGTTGTCGCAGGGACCCACTGTGACCCCGCAAACAGCCACGCCCGACGCCGGGTTAGGGCAGGGCGTGTTCGGAGTGCAGCGCAATAATGGCAGCGGCTACGCACAGCAATGGAACCTCAGCCTTCAGAAGACCTTCGCGGGTGACTGGAGCTTCGAAGCGGGCTACTTGGGTTCCAAGCTGACGCGTCTAGGCGTGCCGGACATCAACTTGAACCAGTTGACGGTTGACCAGTTGGCGCTAGGCTCACAGCTGACGCAGCAGGTGGCGAATCCGTACTTCGGGCAAGTGCCGGCGGGTAGTTCGCTAGGCACGCCGACGGTGGCGCGGGCGCAGTTGATCCGCGCCTATCCGCGGTTCACCACGGTCACCCTGTACCGCAATAACGTCGGCCACTCCACCTATCACTCGTTCCAATCGCGTCTGGAAAAACGCTTCTCGCGCGGCCTGACGTTCAGCGCGTCTTATACGTTCTCGCGCCTGATCGACGATGCGGGATCGGTCTTCGATTCTGCCGTGCTCACTGGACCCGTGGCGAACTTCCAGGTGGCCGACAGCTACAATCGCAGCTTGGAAAAGGATGTCTCCACCGGCAACGTGCCGCACATCCTGTCCTTCGGCGGCGTGTATGAACTTCCCTTTGGTCGCGGACGTACCCATGCGCTGCGCGGCTGGCAAGACTGGATCGCTGGCGGCTGGCAAGTCGCCGGGATCATACGCTTGCAGTCGGGCAGTCCGTTGGCCGTAACGCAGGCGACCAACCTCAACGCCTTCGCGGGCTTCGGAATCCAGCGCCCGAATCGCACGGCTGACCCGACTTTGCCCGCTGATCAACGCACCACGGCGCGTTGGTTCAACACCGCCGCTTTCGTGCAAGCTCCGCAATTCACCCTCGGCAACAGCTCTCGTAATCCCGTCGTGGGGCCCGGCTACCACGTAGCCGACGTGATGATCGGCAGGACCTTCGTGATCACGGATCGCTTCAAAACGGAGTTTCGTGCCGAAGCCTTCAACCTCACCAACACTCCGCCCCTGAGCGCTCCGAACACCAGCTATGGCAACGCCGCCTTCGGCTCCATCACCACCGCGCTCGATCCGCGTGTGTTTGAGTTCGTCCTGAAGCTACAATTCTAGGAGTCGCGTATACGCGACGGTGCCCAGGTGGGAAAAACGAACGTCGCAAATCGGGTCGAGCAACTCCGCAAACTGCGGGGGATCGGTGCGTCCGATTTGGCTCGCCGAGTCAAGGTCAGCCGCCAGACGATCTACGCGATCGAGGCCGGTACCTACGTGCCCAATACTGAAGTCGCGCTGAACCTCGCGCGTGAATTGGAAGTCACAGTCGACGATCTATTCTCGCTTAACGCCACCGCGCTGAAGTCCCCGGAGGCCTTCCCCGCCGAAGTGTTGAGTGCCACTACTCCGGCCAAGGGCCAGCCCGTGCGAATCTGTCAGATCGGCTCCCGCTGGGTGAGCGTGCCTGTTAGCGCGACGCCCTACTACATGCCCGAAGCCGACGGCATCGTGAAATCGGTATCGAAGAAAGACAGCCGCGCAGACCTGTTGGTGTTCTCGAAAGAAGAGGCCTCGCAGAAGCGTCTCGTCATGGCCGGCTGTGATCCCGCTGGAAGCCTGCTGTCCCACATGGTGGAAAAACACAGTGGCGTCGAAATCGTTTCGGCGGCCGCGTCCAGCAAGCTTGCGCTCTCCTGGCTCCAGGAAGGCAAGGTGCACATCGCGGGCTCGCATCTGGAAGATCCCAAGACTGGCGAGTTCAACGTTCCTTACCTGCGCTCTGAATTTCCCGACGAAGAATTCCAAGTGGTCACCTTCGCGCGTTGGGAAGAAGGTTTCGTCGTCGCGCCTGGGAATCCGAAAGGCGTGCACAAGACCGAAGATCTCACGCGACGCAACGTGCGCTTGGTGAACCGCGAGCCGGGCTCCGGCAGCCGCGCGCTGCTCGATAAGTTGCTCACGCAGGCGGGCATCCCGCGGGAGAAAGTTCATGGCTACAATCGCGAAGTGCTGGGCCACTTGGCCGCAGCGTACACGGTGCTGGTCGGGGATGCCGATGTGTGTGTCGCCACTCGTTCCGCCGCGCAAACCTTCGCGTTGGATTTTGTCCCGCTGCACAGCGCTCGCTATGATCTGGTGATGCGGAAGCGCACCACGGAGCTGCCGTCGGTCAAGGCATTTTTGGATGTTCTGCAACGGGCGACACTTCGCCGTAAGCTAGAGGTACTGGCAGGCTATGACACGTCTCAAACCGGCACTTTGGTCGCTTAGCGCGCTCCTGGCGATCGCACTCACTCTCACCGCAGCGGACTGGGACTGGCAATTGCCCAGCGCGGTGCCGCATCCCGAGGTGCCTGCCGACAATCCCATGACCGCGGCGAAGGTCGAGTTCGGCCGCTATCTGTTCTACGACAAGCGCATGTCGGTGAACTCGAAGACGTCGTGCGGAACCTGTCACCGTCAGGAACTCGCGTTCACCGACGGACGCGCGCGTGCCGAAGGCACCATGGGTGACCTGCACCCCCGCAGCGCGATGAGCCTCATCAACGTCGCCTACGCGCCGGTGTTGACGTGGGCGCATCCGACGCTCGATTCGCTGGAAAAGCAAGC
>CANIIC010000033.1 GCA_947467395.1 Bryobacterales bacterium | reverse complement strand
GGTTTCAGATCGAGACGCGCGCAGATGCGTTCTTCCGCCTCGGGACCGATGTGGCCGAAAGTCCCGACGGCGCCGGAGATCTTGCCGACACGCAGGTCCTCGGAGGCGGCTTCGAGACGGGCAACGTTGCGCTTCATCTCGTCATACCAGAGGGCGATCTTGAGGCCGAAGGTGATGGGTTCGGCATGAATGCCGTGCGTGCGGCCCATCTGCGGCGTGTCTTTGAACTCAAACGCCCGGCGCTTGAGGCTTTCGACCAGCGTGCGCGCGCCGTCGAGCAGGATTTTCGAGGCTTGCTTGAGCTGAATCGCCTGCGCCGTATCGACCACGTCGTTGGACGTCAGGCCGTAGTGCAGGTAACGCGAGGAAGCGGCATCGCCGGCGGCGGCCATCTTCTCGGCGACGGCGGTGGTGAACGCGATCACGTCGTGGCGGGTTTCGCGCTCGATTTCGTGGATGCGCTCGACGTCAAAGCTGGCGTGCTTGCGGAGCGACTGGGCGGCTTCAAGGGGCACTTCGCCGGTTTCGGCCAACGCCTCGGCGGCTGCGATTTCGACGGCCAGCCAGGCTTCAAAACGGTTCTGGTCACTAAAGATGCGGCCCATCTCGGGGCGGGTGTAACGAGGAATCATGGGAAAGAACTATCGTCTCATAAGGTTGGCCACAGATGAACACGGATTTGGGTGCACAATACTACGGATGGATCACTTTCGCGTGGGTCCCTTAGAAGTCTCCCGTGTGGAGGAGACGCGGACGCAATTCGATGCGGCGGAGTTTTATCCGCAGTTGCCGCGCGGCGTGGCGGACCACTATCGGGCGTGGCTGGAGCCGTACTTCGACATCGAGGGCCACCGCTTTCCCTGTGTGTTCCAGTCCTTCGTGGTACGGCATGGGAAGACCACGATTCTGATCGATACGTGTTTCGGCAATGACAAGGAGCGGCCGGACTTCCTGTTGGGGCACCGGTTGCAGAATCCGTACCTGGAGCGGCTGCGTGCGGCGGGGTGTGCTCCAGAGGACGTGGACATTGTGCTGTGCACGCACTTTCACGTGGATCATGTGGGGTGGAACACGCGGCTCGAGAACGGGCGGTGGGTGCCGACGTTTCCGAATGCTCGGTACATTCTTTCGAGCGAAGAGTACAGGCGCTTTGCGCCGGAGCATCGGACCACCGAGCCGCCTCCGTTTCTAGACATCTTCGAGGACAGCGTGCTCCCGATCATTCAGGCGGGGCAGGCGGAGTTCGTGTCTGGCGAACACGCGGTGCATGAACTACTGACGATCGTGCCGACGCCGGGGCACACCCCTGGGCACATCTCGATTCGGGCGGGTCGCGGGGCGGAGACGGGCGTGTTCTTAGGCGACGTCATCCACAATCCGGTGCAGATGGCGCTGCCGGATCTGAACAGCGCGTATTGTGAGGACGGGCCGACCGCTCGGGCGACGCGACGCGCGTTGCTGGAGGCAGCGGTCGAAGGGAATCACCTGCTGATCCCCGGACACTTCGCGGCTCCTCACATTGGGCGCGTGCGACCGGCGGGAAACGGCTTCGTGTTTCGCGGCGGGCTGTAGCCTACATTTCCAGGCCGTTGTCGCGCAGGATGGCGAGGCCGGCTTCGGTGAAGAATAGCTTCTCATTCTGGCGCCGGTCCATCTCGCGCGCGTCGGTGATCCAGTCGCCAGGTTCGCTGCCGTGCGAGGGAGCATAGGCGAGCGCGTCGGCGGGCGGCTGACCGGAGATTGCCAGCTCGAACAGATCCCAGTGGCCGCTGTTGAGATTAAACAGCGACACGGTCGAGCCGATGATCACGATGCGATTCGCGTCGTCCTTAGGCTTCGGCGTGAGCGAGTCGACGTGCATGTGCTCGTGGCGAAGCAGCGCGGCTCGCGCGGTTTCAGTGCGGTTGCGCGCGAGTTCGGTGTGGTGCAACGAATCCTGAAAGCGGGATTCATCGAAGCTCGCGGCGGCTTCGTGATAGGCCTGGACGGCAGCGCGGTAGGCGCGGAGAAGGCGTTGACGCTCTTCCAGTGGCATAAAGATCCCCCTCGACTATATACGCCTGGAGGCGTCTGTGCTGCAACCGTTCAGTAGATACAAGCGGCCTGGGCTTTCCCAGGGTCGGCGACCACCAACTTCGGCGACAAGTTGCGCTCTTCAAGCGACTGCTCGGCCATCAGCCGCACGATCTCGGGATGGTTGTTGTGTTCGCTGAGGTGGCCCAGGATCAGGGTGCTGGTGCGCGAATCGAGCATCTCGCGGATGAAGCTACAAGCGACCTCGTTCGACAGGTGGCCCATGCGGCCCATGACGCGTTGCTTGACGCTCCAGGGGTAGGGGCCGACCTTCAGCATTTCGAGGTCGTGGTTGGATTCGAGCAGGAGGACGTCGGAGCCCTGGATCTGCTGGCGGACGGATTCGGGGAGATAGCCGAGGTCCGTAGCGATGGAAACTTTGAGCCCTTCGGCTTTGAGCGAGAAACCGACGGGATCGGCTGCATCGTGGGGGATAGTGAAGCTGTCGATTTCGATCTCGCCGACGGAAAAACTGGAGCCGGCCTGGAAGAGTTCCAGTTTGGGGGTGAATTCGCCCCACGGGATGGCGGGGGCGGTCAGGTTGGAGCAGTAGACCGGGATGTTCAGTTTTTTGGCGATCGCCGGCAGCCCCGAAACGTGGTCGGAGTGTTCGTGCGTGATCAGGATGGCGTCCAGAGATTCGGGGGCAACGCCGATGGCGGCGAGGCGTTCGAAGGTCTCTTTCCGGCTTAACCCGGCATCAATGAGGATGCGGGTGCGGTGAGTGGCCACCAAGGTGGAATTCCCGGAACTGGAAGAGGCTAAAACAGAAACCTGAAGGATGGATCTACTCCTTGGGAACATGATACCCCACCCTGGGTCAGACGGAGCCTTTACAATAGGGATAAGCGTGCGTCATAAACCCTAACGACATCCCTGTCGATGGAAGGGAAGAAGTTACCACGCGCGCATTTCCAAGGAGAACTATGAAGGCTCGCGTGTACGTATCTATGAAGAAGACGGTGCTGGACCCGCAAGGGCAGACGATTCAGCATGCATTGGTCGGGCTGGGTCATAAGAGCATCGCCGAGGTACGGCAGGGGAAGTTTTTTGAAATCGAGCTCCAAGGAAACGCGGGGCGCGACGAGTGCGCGAAAGAGATTGAACAGATCGCGCGGGACGTATTAGCGAATCCGGTAATGGAAGATTACCGGGTGGAAATGATCGACTAACATCACATGTGCGGCATCGTAGGGTACATCGGAGACCGGCAGGCGGTTCCCATTATCGTGGAAGGCCTGAAGAAGCTGGAATACCGCGGGTATGACTCGGCGGGACTGGCGGTTCTGGAGAGCAACAACGGACTGGGGGTGCGGCGCGCTTCGGGCAAGCTGCGGAACCTGGAAGAAGTGTTGCGGCAAAGCCCGGTCAGCGGCCCCTACGGAATTGGCCACACACGTTGGGCGACGCACGGCCGTCCCACCGAAGAGAACGCCCACCCGCATCGGGATTGTTCTGGCGACATCGTGGTGGTGCACAACGGCATCGTCGAAAACTATCTGCAGTTGAAGCAGTTGCTGGAAAGCGAGGGTCACACGTTCGTCACCGAGACGGACACGGAAGTGATCGCGCATCTAGTGGAGAAGTACTTCGACGGCAACCTGGAAGCCGCAGTGCGCGACACCGTCAAACAGTTGACCGGCGTGTTCGCGCTGAGCGTAATCTCGAAGCGCGATCCGCACAAGATTGTCGCGGCTCGTTCCGGACCTCCGGTAGTCGTGGGTCTGGGGCAGAACGAATACTTCGTCGCGAGCGATGTGCCGGCGATCCTGTCGCACACGCGCGACATGTTTTTCCTGGCCGATGGCGACATGGCGATCCTCACGCGCGATGGCGTGACGTTGACCGACTTCAACGGGCGGCCGGTGAAGCGCCAAGTCTCCCACATTCTGTGGGATCCGATCATGGCGGAAAAGGGCGGCTATAAGCACTTCATGCTCAAGGAAATTTATGAGCAGCCGCGTGCGGTCCGCGATACGACGCTGGGCCGGGTGGGTCAGGAGACGGGCCGTATTTTCCTGGACGAGATGGACATCTCGACTCAGGAGTTCAAGAATTTCAAGTCCGTGCGCATCATTGCGTGCGGCACAAGCTGGCATGCGGCGCTGGCCGGCAAGTTCATGATTGAACGGCTGGCTCGGATTCCGGTGGAAGTGGACTACGGCAGCGAGTTCCGTTATCGCGACCCGATCGTGGGACCGGATACGCTGACCATCGTGATTTCGCAGTCGGGCGAGACGGCGGACACGCTGGCGGCACAGCGCGAAGCCAAGATGAAGGGCTCGAAGACGTTGGCGATCTGCAACGTGGTGGGATCCATGATCACGCGCGAGGCGGCGGGGACGCTGATCACGCATGCGGGTCCGGAGATCGGCGTGGCGTCGACCAAGGCGTTCACCTGCCAGTTGACCGCACTGTTCCTGCTGGCGATGTATCTCGGTCAGCAACGCGAGACGCTGGACGAAGCGACTTCGAAGAAGCTGGTGGATCAGTTGCTCCATCTGCCGAGCCAGATGGAAGACATCCTGCGTCGTGACCACATCTACGACGATTTGGTGAAGGCGCTGCATCGTTCGACGGACTTCCTGTATCTGGGTCGCGGTATCCACTTCCCGATCGCGCTTGAAGGCGCGCTGAAGTTAAAGGAAATTTCGTACATCCACGCCGAAGGTTACCCAGCAGGCGAGATGAAGCACGGGCCGAATGCGCTGATCGACGAGAATCTGCCGTCGGTGGTGCTAGCCACGCGCGACTTCGAAAGCGATTCGAGCCGGCTGTTGTATGAGAAGACACTTTCGAATATTCAGGAAGTGAAGGCTCGCGAAGGCATCGTAGTGGCCGTGGCCTGCGAAGGTGACGAAGAAGTGACCAAGACGGCGCACTTCGTAATCCCGATCGGGACCACGAATGAGTTGCTGCTACCGATCCTGGAAGTGGTGCCACTGCAGTTGCTGGCGTATCACATCGCCGTGAAACGCGGTTGCGACGTGGATCAGCCGCGTAACTTGGCCAAGTCCGTCACTGTAGAGTAAGTGACGTTTCATACGCACGAGATCGAAGTCCACACGCGCGGGAAGGGGCTCTACCCGTTCACGCGCGATGTGACGACGTGGGTAGCCTCGACCGGAGTTTCATCGGGACTGCTGACAGTCTTTATTCAGCACACATCTGCTTCTCTCGTGATTCAGGAGAACGCCGATCTGGACGTCGTGCTGGATCTGGCGGATTATTTCGACCGTCTGGTTCCCGAGGGCGAGTCGTGGTATCGCCACACGTCCGAGGGTCCGGATGACATGACCTCGCACATCCGCGCGGCGCTCAGACAGACGTCGCTCACCATCCCTGTAGTGAACGGGCGCATGGCGCTCGGAACATGGCAGGGGCTGTACGTGTTCGAGCACCGCAAGGTGCAGCACTGGCGAAACGTTGTGCTGCACCTTGCGAGTTAAATTACTCGGCCTTCCAGCCTAGAGCCACCAAGCGAACAGTGATCCCGGTTTTCTTGGGACGCACGGTGACCGTTTCGAACTGCTCCGTGGCCGGATCGATCTTCGTATCCAGCCCGGCCAGCTCGGCTTCGAGTTCCGCGTTGAGGTCGGCGATCTGCTGATCGATCGCTTGCGCGGATTCCGCAGCACGGTTGATATCGCTGTACTCCTTCGCCGCCTTCCCGGCCGTTCGCACGGCGGTTCCGACGCGACTGATGTCGGTGGCACTGATTCCCTTGCGGCCGAACAATGCACCGAGGAGCCCTGCACCGACGCTCATGGCGGTGTTCAGCATCTGCGCGTTGGACTGTTCCTTTTCGACGGCCTGCCGTTGTTCGGCCTTCATCTTCTTTTGCGCCAGCGCGTCAAGCTTCGGCCCATACTTGGTTTGCAGCTTCGCTTTGAGAGCATCACGTTGCTCACGGGCGGCTTGCTGCAAACGGATGCGGAAGTCGCGTTCGGACTCGCCAGGATGCGACGTTTCCTTCAGGCGCCGGGATTTGTAGATGTCGAGCGTTTGGTTCCGGAACAGCCACGTCGCGAAGGTCTTGCTCCATGCGTCGTAACTTTTGGGCTTCGCGGCAGCGGCGGGAGCTTCCGTAAAGCTGAGGCCATCTTCGGGCTTTTTCTCGAGATCGGTAACAGCGCAGTCGGCTTCTTCGGCGTGATCCCAATCGGCTCCGATGGCATCGTCGGCAAGCGGCGCAGTGAACAGCAGATCGCGAACTTCGTTCAGCCCGCTCTTCGTATCGGTAAAGGCGATTTGCGCGGAACCGAGGGCAACGGGAGTGTATGTGCTCGCAGAGCCGCGCACGGGGAGGAAGTATTGCGGGACTTCAGGAGGCAGCACGGGTGCCGCAGCCGCGACCGCAGCTTTGGATGTAGAAGGCGCAGCCGTGGACACAGGCGTTCCGGATTTGCGGGACTCCATCAGCTTGCGCACTTCCTGGCGAGCGAGTGGGCCGCGCAGATAGGAGAGAGTCCAGCGAGTTTCGAACAACACCGGCTGCTTCTCATGCACGTTGTTCATGAGAAACACGCGCTTGCCGAGTCCGCTGAGCATCGTGTCCATCTGCGCTTTGTCGAATCCAGCACCAGCAGCAGCGGCCGCGCCCTCGAGGCCTTCGAGCACGCGAGCTTTGTCGCGCTCCGTCTGCAATCGACCCAGGAACCACGTACCTGTGTTGCCGAGCGCTTTGTAGTCCAGATCCACCGGATTCTGCGTGGCGAGCACGACGCCCATACCGAACGCGCGTGCCTGCTTCAGCAACGTGAGCAACGGCTTCTTCGATGGCGGATTCGCGGTCGGCGGGAAGTAGCCGAAGATCTCATCCATATAAAGGAGAGCGCGGAGGCTGGTAGTGCCCGACTGCGCACGAACCCAGCTGAGCGTTTGGTTCAGCAGTAGTGAGACGAAGAACATCCGTTCGGCGTCGCTGAGATGCGCGATGGAGAAGATGCTGATACGCGGCTTTCCATCGGCGGTCCACAGCATCTTGCCGATATCCAGTGGGTCGCCCATGAGCCACGCTTCGAAGCCAGGCGAAGCCAGTAGGTTGTTCAGCGCCATCGCCAGTCCAAAGCGTTCTTTGGCCGGATAGAAGCTATCGAGATCCAACACGCCGATCTTCTGCGTCGGCGGATTCTGGATTTGCGCGATCAACGCGGGAAGGTCGAGGTTCTTCCCTGCCCGCCAGTTGGTATCGAGCAGATTGGAGATCAACACATGCTCGCGACTCTGCACCGGGTCAGCATCGATGCCCACCAAACCGAGCAGCGACGTCGCTGTCGCGCTGATGCGATCCCGCAGAGCTTCGCGATCTTCCATCGTCTTCGCATCCGGCGCCGCGAAGGACGACAGGATCGAGACAGGCACACCAGCATCGGAGCCGGGCGTGTAGATAGTGAAATCGGCTGCGTTTTTGAGGCGCGCGATGCGTTCGCCATCCTGCTGCCAACTACCGAGGCCCTTCTTCCACAACTCAGCTTGTTGTGCGGCGAAGGCTTCAGGTTGCAAACCCTGATTACGAGCCTCATCGGCGTTCAGCCACGGCTGGAAATCCTCCGGGCGCAGCTCTGGGAACGTGAGCAGCAGGTTGCCGAGATCGCCCTTGGGATCGATGACGATGGCCGGAATGCCATCGATCGCCGCTTCCTCCAGCAACCCAATACATAGGCCGGTTTTTCCGCTGCCTGTCATCCCGACGCATACCGCGTGCGTTACGAGGTCAGAGGAATCGTAGAGAAGCGGGGCACCATCGGGCTTGGTTCGACCAAGATAGAAAGAGCCCAGCTTTTCGTAATCGGGAAGCATCCCTCGATTTTAAAGCTTGGTGTAAACCGCGCGCTCGAAATCACCCAGGATGCCGATGGCTTCGCGATCAAAGAACGGAAGGTACTGCATCATAATGACGCCCGCAATGCCGCGGCGCATGTCGATCCAGAAGTACGTATTGTAGATACCCGCCCAAGCGAGGCTGCCTTCGGAGCGTTCGTCGCTCTTACCGGGACCATGCAGCAGGAAGCCGAGGCCCCATTTGTCGATGGAGCCAGGATTCGTATCGACGTCTGCGGAGATGCCGGGCTGGTTGGTTTTCAGGAGGCCGGCACGCAGATTGCCGATCTGATTCTGGATCATCATCTCCACCGTGCGAGCCTTGAGGATCTCCGTGTTCACACCGGTGAGTCCGTAGCGCATGATCATGCGGGCGAACTTGGCGTAGTCGTTCACAGTAGAGGAGAGTCCGCCGCCCGCGTTGAAATCGGTGGGCATCGGAGGCTGCACGCGCGGGTTCGATTCGAACTTCCCGGAAGGGTCGCGACGGAAGACGTTGACGGAACGCTCAAACTTGTCAGCTGGGATGCCGAACTCCGTATCCCTCATGTCGAGCGGATCCAGAACGTTCTTGCGCAGATACTGCTGCAAGTTCATGCCACTGACAGCCTCAATGAATCGACCTGTCCAATCGGTGCTGTAGCCGTACTGCCAGTTAGTGCCAGGATCAAAGACCAGCGGAACTAGAGGAGCAACCACATTATTCGGCAGCGGGTGCTTCTCCGCGTAGCGCGCCATCAGGGAATGCCACGGTCCGTAGGCCATGCCGGAGGCGTGCGTCAGCAACTGACGCAGTGTGATCTCGCCTTTGGCGGGACGCAAGATGGGGTCTCCTGCTGCGTCGAAGCCAACGAGGACCTGAGGGTTCGCGAGCTGCGGAAGATACTTCGAGACGGGAGCATCCAGCGACGCCTTGCCTTGTTCCACAAGCTGCATCGCGGCGACAGAGGCAATGGGCTTGGTCATGGACGCGATTTGAAAGATCGAATCGGGAGTAACCGCAACCTTGGACGTAGTGTCGCGCTTGCCGAAACCTCCGGAATAGAGCACGCGATTGGCATCGGTCGCCAGAGCGGCCACGGCAGGGATGCCACGCTTCTGCATGCTCGCGAGCAGAATGTCATCGACGTTACGTGTGGCAGCGAAAAGGTTCGGGGCTTGAGAGCCGGCGATCAGAAGTCCGGTGAAATGGCGACGGGTGAGCATCCCTCTGATACTAGCGTGTATAAACGGCGAGGGCGGGTCGGCTCGAAAGCTGACCCGCCCAGTCGCGCGGCTGCATCTCGGGGGAGGTGGCCGCAAACCGAACTTTAGTGCAGGAAGCGGCGATCACGGCGCAGGATGGCCGGGACCTCCAGTTCATCGAGGACAGGCTCGGGCTGCGGGGCCGGAGCAGCGGGTTGCGCCTTCGGTGCAGCTACCGACGCCGCGGCGGCCATGACCAGCGGAGTTTCCTCTTCGATCATCTCCGGCTCAACTTCCTCTTCCATCTCCATCTCGAAGAGTTCGTCCTCCGGTTCCGTTGCTTCCATCTCGATCTCTTCATCCACAGGCTCAGGCAGAGGTGCAGGAGCGGGATTCGGCATCGTCACAGGCATCGGTTGCGGCATCGACACCGGCTGGGGTTGTATGAATCCGGATGCGTTGCGGCGCTGGATCACCGGGAGGTTTTCGCGTTGGAATCCAGTTGCGATCACGGTGACCTTCACTTCGTCGCCCATGCTGTCGTCGACGACCACGCCAAAGTTGATTTCGACGTCATCGTTCATGCAGGCCTTGCGGATCAGCGTGCAGGCCTGATTCACTTCGTGCAGGCGCAGAGACTTCGCGGCGGTGATATTGATGAGCACGCCGCGCGCGCCGGATACGCCGCCCGCTTCGAGCAGAGCGCAACCGATCGCCTTTTCCGCCGCAGACACGGCTGCCTTCTCGCCGCGAGCCGTAGCGGTGCCCATCATCGCGTAGCCCATGCCCGTCATGATGGTGCGGATATCAGAGAAGTCGCGATTGATGAGACCCGGCGTGGTGATGATGTCGCTGATGCCCTGCACCGCTTGGCGCAATACATCGTCAGAAAGACTGAAGCCATCGGCGACGCTGGTGTCTTCGGGAGCTTGCGCCAGCAATCTGTCATTTGGAATTGCAATGACGGTATCGACTACGCTGGCGAGTTCCGCCAAACCTTGGTCCGCCTGCTTGCGACGACGCGTGCCTTCGAATTCGAACGGCTTAGTGACCACCGCCACAGTGAGCGCACCCAGTTCCTTCGCGAGCGATGCAACTACAGGGGCGGCACCCGTGCCCGTACCGCCACCCAAGCCGGCGGTCACGAACACCATGTCCGCACCTTCCAACAGTTCAATAATTTTTTCGGTGTCTTCCAACGCCGCTTGACGGCCAATAGAGGGATCCGCGCCAGCGCCCAGGCCAGCCGTGATCTTTGTGCCGATCGCCAGTTTGATCGGAGCAGGAGATGCCGCCAGAGCCTGCGCGTCCGTGTTCATCACACAGAACTCGACACCGGCCAACCCATCCTGCAGCATGCGAGCTACCGCATTGGAGCCGCCCCCGCCCACCCCGAACACGCGAATGCGCGTCTTGGGTGCGAGTTCTTCCTGAATCTCGAACTTCAAAGGTTCGAATGCCATGGCTGTTGCCTCCACTACATACCGCGGCGCCTGTGACGCCGCAGTCGTCATCCCTACCCGGCCTCCCGCTATCGCGTGAGGAGGCCCATCAAACCGCCCGGACGCCGCTGTGGCGCACGTTGAAGCTTGAGTTTTGCTGAATACATCGAAAGACCGGCCGCCGTCGTCCACGACGCACTGTTCAATTCCTCCGGCCAATCGCCGATGCCCTTCGCCATGCCATGACACGCGGGGCAGTCGAGCTTGCGTTCGGCCATATCCCACATACCGGGCAACAGCGCACCGGAACCTGTGAGCACAACCCCTTCCAGCAAGTGGCGATCCATGCCGGAACGTTGAATTTCGGCGCGCACGTAGGTGAACAGCTGGTCGGCACGAGCTTCGAGGATTTCAATCAACTCAGAGCGGCGCGCTTCACGTTGACCGCGTCCTTCCGGCGAAGGGACTTCGATCAAGCTCGACTCAGAGGTGAGGCCCATCATCGCGCAGCCATACTGCTGCTTCAGGCATTCGGCGTCTTCGTAAGAAACCTTGAACATGTACGCGATGTCGCGCGTGAGATGGTCACTGGTTACCGGAACATTCGACGCCAGCACGCAGCGGTCGCCATCGTAGATCACTAAGCCGGTGGAATCGAAGCCAAGATCGATCACGGCCACACCGCGAGTCCTATCGTCCGGCATGACGGCTGCGTATGCCGCAGCCATCGGCTCGAAGACCGTATCTTCAACGGCCAAGTGCGCAAGGTGAGCGGCAGCGATGAGCGAGTCGTGCTCCTGCCGTGACGTGGTTACCAGATGCACATTCGCTTCGAGGCGCGTGCAGACATTCTTGATCGGCTTGCGGAACCCGGGTCGGCCGTCCAGCGTGAAGTCCTGCGGCAATGCATGCAGGATCATACGATCCCGCTCCAACGTCACATCGCAGGCCATCTCGACGGCGTAGGCAAGGTCGCTCGACTCAACCTCACGAGGACGCCCAAAGCCGTACACGTCACGCGCATTCGCGCCACGGACCGAAGTTCCGCCGATGCCCATAGTGATGGATTCGACAGAAACACCGGCGCCACGTTCCGCATCCTGCACCGCTTCGCGAATGGAGTGCGCAACGGCCTCCTGATCGGAGATACGGCCCTTCACCCAACCGGCAGACGTTGCGAGACCGTAGGACAGGCAACGAAGGGAGTCACCTTCCAGCAGGCCGATCACGCATCGCGTGCGGGAGCTTCCCGCATCCAGACCCACACAGAGTTGCGTTTTTGCAGCCATCGCTATTCTGCCTCCACTACTGTAATTCGGTCATCCAGCCGCAGGTCCATCACTTTCGCACCAGGCACCTTCGAATCGATGTCGCCGGAATGCTTCAAGAACGTTTGATAACGTTCGTTGTAATTCCGGTCGCCCAACTGCAACTTCACGATGTGGCCGTTGTGCGGCACCGTGATGGCAACGTTTTCCAAATTTGTGACGTCGATCTCGGAGACATCCTTCATGACCGCTTCGCCCAGGTCGGCGCTGAGGCGCAGCATCCGCTCCACGGCTGCATGGCGCGTCGCAAGATCGTCAGTGAACTTGGCACCTTGCAGCACCGGTAAATTGAATTGATCCTTCGCCACAGGCAGAATCATGCCATCCGCGTCGATTAATTGGAACTTGGAGGACTGTACGCGAATGAAGGCAACCGGCACGCGTTCAATGACGTTCACGACCAAGCGATTCGGCCACACGCGCGCGATGGAAGCATCGCGCACCCAGTCCACATTGCGCAAAGCTTCAAGGCGTTCTTCGAGCGGCACAAGATAGAGGCTCTGCCCGTAGTCGGCAGCGAAGACGGCTTCCACGGCTTGAATGGAGGCATGGGAAACGCCGGTCACTCGCAGAACTTGGTCGGCTGCTCCATCCGCGGTCGCGACGCGGAAGCGCTGATCGCGAATCAGGAACTGTTCGGTGACGTTGAACGCGTACAGAGACGCGCCAGCAAGAAACACCAAGGCGATGCTGCCGACGATAACGCGTGTGCGGGAAATGGGCATGCCTAGCGAGAACTCCTCAGTTGATCCAAAATTGCTCCAGCGGCCTGGGACACATTCCCGGCGCCCAACGTGATGATGGCATCACCGGGCTGAGCCGCTGCACTGATCGCGGCGATGCCTTCGTTCATACTGCCTGCGTAGTGCGCCCCGCGATGTCCAAACGTTTCCAGACGTTCCACCAGCGCCGGCGAGGCAACGCCTTCGATCGGAGTTTCCGACGCCGCGTAGATGTCGACAATATAGACTGAGTCGGCTTGATGAAACGCGCGAGCGAATTCATCCATCAAGGCCTGGGTGCGTGTGTAGCGATGCGGCTGGAACAGGACGTGAACCTTGCCGTATTTGCAGGCGCGCGCCGCATCCAACGTCGCGCGAACTTCGGTCGGGTGATGACCATAATCGTCGATCACCGTAATGCCGTTCTCGGTGCCCTTGATCTGAAAGCGGCGGTCTACACCAGAGAACTGGGCCAGCCCTTCGCGAATCGCCTCCACCGGAACGTCCAGCTCCAGTGCAATGGCCGCGGCCGCTGTAGCGTTGCTGATGTTGTGCGCTCCTGGAACGCTCAAGCGAAACGTGCCGAGGTCCTGTGAGCCGCGAATCAATTGAAATTCGCTGGCGAGGTGGCCGGGCGAGGCGTGGCTGATCCGCAGATCAGCCTGCGCATTTGAACCGTACGTCACAAAGCGGCGCTTCACCGATGGCAGAATGCGCTGGACATTTTCGTCATCGATGCACAGGATTGCCGCACCGTAAAACGGAACCTTGTTCACGAACTCAATGAACGCGGCCAGGATCTGATTCAGGTCGGCGTAGTGATCCAGGTGTTCGCGATCGATGTTCGTCACAACCGCCAGGATCGGAGCAAGCTTAAGGAACGAGCCGTCGCTCTCATCGCTTTCGACCACCAGGTATTCGCTCTTGCCGATGCGCGCATTAGAGCCACGCATGGTCGCCGACAAGCCGCCGACCACCACAGTGGGATCAAGACCCGCGTGCGTGAGAATGGAAGCGACCATCGACGTCGTCGTGGTCTTGCCGTGACTGCCGCCAACCGCGATGCCAAATTTCAGCCGCATCAACTCAGCGAGAAGTTCGCCGCGGGGGATTACGGGTATGCCGCGACGCCGGGCCTCGACGATCTCAGGGTTGTCCGAACGCGCCGCGGATGTGACGACCAGTGCGTTCACGCCCTTCACATTTTCGGCGGCGTGCCCCTGCTGAATGACCGCACCCAAGCGCGTGAGGCGTTCGGTTACAGGACTGAGTTTGAGGTCGGAACCGCTCACGCGGTACCCCATCTCCAACAGCACCTCGGCTAGTCCGCTCATACCGATTCCACCGATACCGGTGAAGTGGACAGGCTGAGGTTTGAAAAACATTTTATTATGATATTGTTTCGGCTTTCGAGAGCCGTGTCAACACAAAGAAAGTACTAGGCCAACGCCCCTTCGCCGAGGATAAAACTCTCCAGCACATCGGCTGCGCGACGGGCGGCATCGGGCTTGGCGAACGTCCTCGCCGCAGCGGCCATCTTTTCCAAACGCCCCGGATCGCCAGCCAACGCCACCACCTCGCGAACAAAGCGCTCCCCGGTCCACTCCGCATCCAGCACGACGCGTGCCGCTCCCACCGCCTCCAGAGCTTGCGCGTTGCGAAGTTGATGCTGATCAGCGGCGGTGGGCAGAGGGATGAGGATCGACGGCTTGCCGGCTGCGGCTAGTTCGCTGACCGCCCCCATGCCCGCTCGACTCACCACCACATCCGCCTGTGAAAACACGGCGGGCATGTCAGCGATGAACGGGTGCATTTCACCCGTCACCGCCGTCGCCTCAAACCTGGCTGCCAATTCTTCGTAAGGCTTGACCCCGGTTTGATGAATCAATCGCACCCGCAGTCCGCTGCCCGCCCACAGAGGCCAGCTTTCCTCGGCTGCCTTATTGAGTGTGCGGGAGCCCTGGCTGCCGCCGGTGATCAGGATCGTCAACACGTCTTCCCGAGGTTTCTCGGGAATCTCAAAGAACTTGTCGCGCACTGGCAGGCCGGTCACTTCGGTTTGCCGCCCGGCGAACCACTTGGAGGTCTCCGGGAAACTGGTGAGCGCCCGTGCCACGAATCGCGCGAGTTTGCGATGCGTGAATCCAGGCACGGCATTGGGCTCCATCACAACAACCGGGATGCGCTTCCACAGCGCTGCCAGCAGGACAGGGCCTGCTACGTAGCCGCCCATGGAGAACACGGCTGCCGGACGGGCACGATCCAACATCCGCGACGCCTGCCAAACACTCAGCGGCAATTCAGCAAGTGATTCCATGGTTTTTAACAGCCCGACTCGATTCAGTCCGCCGATGACAATCCATTCAATGGGAAAGTCGGCGGCGGGAACAAGCTTGGCTTCAATGCCACGTTGCGTACCGATGAATCTCACGCTATGTCCGCGCGTACGCAGTTCGCGCGCGACCGCAATCGCCGGGATCACGTGACCACCGGTGCCACCGCCCGCCATAACGAACGTCGCGGGTTTATGCGAGGCGGTCATCCTTCATGTTCACCGACACTCAACAACATCCCCATACAGATCAGCGTACTGAGCAGAGAACTTCCGCCGCCGCTAATCATGGGCAGTGGGAAGCCCTTGGTAGGTGCAAGATCCAGTACAACGCTGATATTCATCAAGGCCTGCACAACGATCGCGACCGTCACCCCTAACGCCAGGTATTTGCCGAAGTCCTCTCTGGAGAGAACGAAGAGGCGCGCGCCGCGCCAGAGAATGATCAAGAAACCGAAGAGAAGGCCAACGGTGCCGACCAAGCCCAATTCTTCGCCAACGCTGGCGTAAATGTAGTCGGTGTGGGCTTCCGGCAGAAACATCAGCTTCTGCTTGCCTTCCATCAAACCAATGCCGAACGGTCCGCCGGCGCCAACCGCGATGAGCGACTGGCGAGGCTGATAACTCGTATCGCGACCGCCATCCACGTGATTCGTATACCGGCGAATGGTTCCGGTCGGATCGATGCGATCGACCATCTCAAATTTCGGATCGACGAAACTCAGCGCGCGATCCAGACGGTAGCCCTTTGAGGCGATCGCGCCCACGACAAGAAGCAGACCGACGCCCATCAGTCCGGCGAGAATCTTCTTTTCCAGACCAGCGACCCACAGTACGATCAGCGCGGTGATGACCGGCACCATGGCCGTGCCCAGATCCGACACTACGACAAGCAGAGCCAGCACCGAGATCGCCAGACCCGCCTGCGCCAACGTGCGCTTCGCGTTGATGACTTGCGAGCGGCGTGCGATGAAATAGGCGAGGAACAGAATCAAGGCCGGCTTCGCGAATTCGGAAGGCTGAAAGGAACCGATCCCTGGAAAGCGAAACCACCGGTGCTGTCTGCTATCGACGACGAACACCAGGATCAGTGCGGCCAGCACCATTCCTAGCCCCGAGAAGGCCCACGTCGCCGAATTCAGTTTGCGATAGTCGAGCCGCTTGAAAAACATCAGCACACAGAACGACCCAACCGCCCAGCCCAACTGACGAATGGCGAAATAATACGAGTCGTAGTTATAGCGGAGCACGGCCACGGCGCTGGAGGCGCTGTAGACCATGACGAGGCCGAACGCCACCATGGCAAGAATTGTCGCAAACAGAATATGATCTGTTTTCAGCTTGGTCATTGGGTTGCTCCCAGACTCGCCACGATGCGTTTGAATTCACGGCCGCGATGCTCGTAGCTTTCAAATTGATCGAAGCTCGCACATGCTGGTGCAAGCAAAACTGTGTCTCCGGATTGTGCGCAACGGTAGGCTTCACGAATCGCCGCATCGAGCGTTCCACACTGTACAGTGGTGATCCCGTGCAGCTGACCCTCAATCTTGTTCGCGGTGGCACCAATCAACAGAGCAGCGTGCGCCTTGCCTTGCAACGCCGGCAGAAGCGGCGAGTAATCGCTACCTTTGTCTTTCCCGCCCAAGATGATCCAGAGCCTCCCTTCGAATGCGGCGACCGCTTTCAACGTCGCATCCACATTCGTGGCCTTCGAATCATTGTAGTAACGAACGCCGCTGAGTTCACGGACGAACTCCAGGCGATGCTCCACCCCTGGGAATGTGATCACCGCGGCACGAATCTGCTCGTGTGTCGCACCCGCCAAGCGGGCCATCGCCGCCGCCGCCATTGCATTCTCCACGTTATGCGCCCCACGCAACGGGATCTCCGCGGTCAGCATGAGCGGCTCGCCGCCTAACATCACGTGATCGCCTGACACGTACGCCCCACGTTCCACCTCATGCGTCGAACTGAACCACACGGCGGTTCCCTCACCCAAGCCATCATAGGCTCGCGTGGTGGGATCATCCCAATTCAACACCGCAAAGTCGCCTGCCCGTTGATTCACGAAGAGGCGCCCCTTGGCAGCGGCATACTGTTCGAAGGTGTAATGCCGGTCGAGATGATCCGGCGTGACATTCAAGGCAGCACCAATATGGGCGCGAAATGTCTCCGTGGTCTCAAGCTGGAAACTGGACAACTCCAGAACATTCCACTGGCCTGCGCGCGACGTCGCGATCATCGAGCAAGGTGGCGTTCCGATATTTCCACCTACTTGCACAGGAATTCCACAGCTGTGGAGAATGTGGCCAGTCATCGCGGTGGTAGTGGTCTTGCCGTTCGCACCGGTGATGCCGATGATCTCTCCTTGCAGAAACCAGCTGGCTAATTCCAGGTCGCCGATCACGCGGACACCGGCTGCGCGAGCCGCCTTGGCAACATCTGCGTCGGCCGGAACACCGGGCGATAGCACCACAAGATCGGCACCGATAACGTGAGCAGGATCCTGCGCGCACACGGCGATCCCCAACGTCACAAGACGCTCGTTCGCCACCGCTTTTTGATCCATCGCGATCACGGATGCACCTTGTTCCAGCAACAGTTCCACCGCGGCCACACCGCTCTTCGCCATGCCGACGACTACTACTCGCTTGCCCTTCAATTCCGTCATCGCAGCTTCAACGTGGTCAGCGCGAACAGCGCCAACACCAGACCCGCAATCCAGAATCGAATGATGACTTTCGACTCATGCCACCCCAAGTGCTCGAAGTGGTGATGGATCGGCGCCATTTTAAACACTCGCTTGCCACGAAATTTGAAGCTGGCCACCTGGATGATCACCGAGGCATACTCGATGACGAATACGCCGCCGATCAGGGGCAACAACAGTTCCTGTTTCAGCAATACTGCGATGGTGCCCATCGCTCCCCCCAAGGCCAGCGACCCAACGTCGCCCATGAAAATTTCCGCCGGATGTGCGTTGTACCAGAGGAAGCCAAGCGAGGCTCCCGTAAGCGCGCCGCAGAAAATCGTGAGTTCAGAAGCTCCAGGCGTGCGTGAAATCTCCAGATAGCGACTCAGTTCCGCATTACCGGACAGGAATGCGAGCGCAGTCATGGCCATTCCGACGATCAGCATCAGCCCGATTGCAAGGCCGTCCAGTCCGTCCGCAAGATTCACGCCTTCCGACGAGCCCGCCAAAACTAGCGCGACGAACATAAAGAAGAAGACGAACGCCAGCGGATATGTCCACGGACTCTGCAGCCAGCCATGAATCACTAGGTCCGGCTTCACGTTCTTCAGAAACGGAACGTTCATCTCCATGGAGTAGAGGTTCGCCGAGTTCATGGCGATCAGCATCACGCCGATGATCAACGCTGCCAGGACTTCCAAACCGAATTTCTGCCGCACCGTCAGACCCAGGTTTCGTTTGTTGGCGACCTTTGTGTAGTCATCCCACAAACCGATCGCGCCGTACAGCACCACCGACGACAACGCCACCCATACCGCCGGCGTGGTCAAATTCGCCCACAGCAGCGTGGACACGATGATGGAGAGACAGATCAGCAAACCACCCATCGTAGGTGTGCCGGCCTTCTTCTGGTGTGACTGCGGGCCTTCCTTGCGGATGTGCTGTTGAATCTGAAATTCCTGCAGCCGCCGGATGAGCAACGGACCAAGCAGCAGCGACAGCGTGAGCGCCGTCAAGCCCGCCATCGCCGTGCGAAACGTGGAGTATTGAAACACGCGGAACGGCGTGAAACTCCGAAATAGCACTTCGTAACCAAGCCAGTACAGCATCCTAGTGGGAGCCTCCCTGCGGCGTTCCCAAGAATGCCTCCAATGCGGACTCCACGTGCACTCCGCGTGAGCCTTTGAACAGGATCGCGTCCCCAGGTTGAGCCAGAGTTCGGATCAGTTCCCCCGCTGAGCTGGCATCGTCGAAAAAAAACGCGGCGTCGTCTTCCAGACCTGACCGCTTGGCTGCGTCTAGCATGTAACAGGCGGCGCCGCGTATTCCAACGAGCACATTTATCCCGCACGCCGCGGCGTAGTTTCCTACGTCGCGATGCAAGGGCTCAGCCCAGCGGCCGAGTTCGAGCATCTCCCCCAGAACAGCAATTCGCCGCTTTGCCGGCGTATCGCGCAATACATCGAGCATCGCGCGCACGGCATCTGGGTTGGAGTTGTAGCAGTCGTTATAAACCAAAATTCCGTTATGAGTAATGCGCTCCCCGCGCATCTTCGCGGGGCGCAGATTGCGCACGCGTTCCGTCAAGTCCGAGGGAGCCACTCCGTACACCGACGCAGCTGCCATCCCCGCCAACAGGTTCGACACACTATGATGGCCTGTTAGCTGCGAGTCAAACTTGGTCTCTCCGACGCGAAAACGGACGCCGTCCAGCGAATACTCCACATCTTCGGCACGAAGATCGGCAGCAGGCGATTGACCATAGAGAATCGTGCGGCCCGTGTGCGACTTCGCCATCGCCGCGACACGCTCGTCATCGGCGTTCAACACGGCGACCCCCTGCGGACCCAGCGCATCGACCAACTCAGCCTTCGCTGCGGCGATGCCTTCGCGCGACTCAAAGTTCTCGATATGCGCCCAACCGACGTTGGTCACTACGCCGACGTTCGGCTTCGCGATCTCCGCCAGCGCGCGAATTTCACCCGTATGATTCATCCCCATCTCAATCACGGCAACGCGGGCGCCTTCATCCAAGCGCAACAGCGTCAGCGGCAAGCCGATGTGGTTGTTCAGATTCCCCTGTGTCTTTTCCGCCGGCAACTTCACGGAGATCATCTCGGCGACCATCTCTTTGGTCGATGTCTTCCCGGCACTGCCTGTTACACCGACGACATTGCCAGCCCATTCCACCCGAGCTTTAGTGGCCAACTGCTGCAACGCCTGCAATGAGTCCGCGACACGCAACACACGATCGCTACCGGGCAACCCGTCGGCCACTGCAGCGACCGCGCCCTTTTGCAGTGCCTGATCCACATACTGATTGCCATCGAAGTTCGGTCCGCTCAAAGCGAAGAACAAGTCTCCGGGCGCAACCGTGCGGGTGTCTGTGCTCCAACCCGTAACTTGTGCGGCCGTTTGCATCGAGATCCCCAACGTGTCCGCTACCCACTGCAGCGGACGCTTCATTTCTGCTTGGACTCCTTGTACCCCAATCCCCGCAGCACCTCGCGAGCCGCTTCGCGATCATCGAAATGGATCGTTTCGTCTTTGAGGACCTGGTAAGTTTCGTGTCCCTTGCCAGCAAGCAGCACGACATCTCCTGCACGAGCCTGCTCCATTGCCAGGCGAATCGCCTTGCCGCGATCGGGTTCGGCAACATGCGGAGTGTCAAAGCGACGTAGCCCCACCATCGCGTCGTTCATGATCCCCAGCGGGTCTTCAGAGCGCGGATTATCCGACGTCAGCACCACGTAGTTGCTCAACTCCGCCGCCACCATGCCCATCAACGGTCGCTTCGTGCGGTCGCGATCCCCGCCACAGCCGAACACCGTAATCACGCGGCCCTTGCCGTCCACCAAACTGCGCGCGGTGCTGATTACGTTCCGCAATGCGTCATCGGTGTGCGCGTAGTCGACAACGACTAGAAACGGTTGCCCAACATCCACTCGCTCGAACCGGCCAGGCACTGCTCCACACGCCGCGATCCCGCGAGCGATCACGTCGAGCGGCACTTCGTAGCTGATGCCCACCGCGATCGCAGCCAGGATGTTCGACACATTGAACATGCCGACCAAGGGGGATTGGATCGCTTGACGCTGGTCCTTCCATACGAGATCGAAGCGCAACCCGTCAAAGCCCGAACGAATTCCCTCCGCTCTTAGGGGAGCGTCTTTATCCGCGCCATACCAGATAACGTTTGTCGGCGAAGACGGCTCCATGCTCTTGGATGCCGCATCGTCTGCGTTCAATACAGCCCAACCCGGAGCCGGCCCGTTCTTCGGGATGAACAGCATCCGCTTGGCATCGGTGTAAGCTTCCATCGTTTGATGGAAGTCGAGATGATCCCGCGTGATGTTCGTGAATACTGCGGTGTGAAAGAAGAATCCGTCTACGCGGCCCAACTCCAACGCATGCGAGGATACTTCCGAGATCAAGTGCGTGCCGCCCATGTCCGACACGGCCGCGGCCAAGCGAGCTAAGTCCAACGACTCCGGTGTGGTGTTCGCAGCAGGGCGCTTTTGCCCCGCGATCCGATATTCGATGGTGCCAACCACGCCGGTGATATTGCCCGCTTCGCGCAAGATGGAATCGATCAAATACGAAGTCGTGGTCTTGCCGTTCGTGCCCGTGATGCCGGTGAAGTGAACACGCCGGTCGGGGTTGTGATAAAAGACCCGGGAAGCAGCGGAGAGCGCACGACGCCCGTGTTCCACTTCAATCCACGGCGCATCGAAGCCTTCGGGAGCAGGAAGTTCGCTCACCACGGCAACGGCACCGCGATCGATTGCGGATTGTGCGAACTCGCGCCCATCGGACCGCGCGCCCGCGAATGCGAAGAAGAGGAAGCCAGGCTCAACGCGCCGGGAATCGTACTCCAAGCCCGTAATTTCCAGGTTTTCCAGTACGCGAGGCAATGGCCGGCGAAGTCGCACTCCAGCCAGCAGTGAGCTTAAAATCATCGGCCAAACTGCACCTTTACTGCCACCCCTGGCCGCACCGAAGCCCCGGGTGGCGGATCTTGCCGCGAAGCCAATCCGGATCCGAACAGTTCGACATCCAGGCCCTTCGCCGTTGACTCCTGCATCACAGCGCGCTGCGTCTTCCCGCGAAAATCGGGAACCAGCACATTGGAGAGTTGTCCATCAGCCGGCAAAAAAGGCCGCTGACTCGTGGATGAATCCCCGGCTGAAGCCGGAGTCCCCCCACGCGCCAGCGGCTGAGTGACGGAGGATACAACCCTCATACCCGAAGCGTCACCGCTTCGAGCAAGATCTGGCAATCGCGCGGAGTCAACACCACGCTTTGCCTTTTTTTGTGAGCGTACTGGCTCGTCGCCGTACGCAAAACCGGGGGAGGTTTCTTCTGCAGCCGCCACCTTCGCAGCGGCCATGGTCACAAATGCGTCGTCTTTGCCCGCGGCGGCGAGATCACTCTCAGCCTTCTTCGGGGCCTTCGTCAGCAAATTGCGATCCGGCAAATCTTTCGGCACATCCATCATGCGCAGGGCGCTCATCGCCACTTCGCGGAATACCGGGGCCGCGCGCGCACCACCAAATCCAGCCGATCCGCCGGTGGTGCCATGCAGCGTCACCGCGATTACCACTCGCGGGTTACCCACCGGGGCAAATCCCAAGAAGCTCGCGTTATACGTGTGGGTGTACGCGCCGGTCTTCTGATCGAAGATCTGCGCCGATCCGGTTTTACCCGCCGACGTATAACCGGCCAGAACCGCCTTGCGGCCCGTACCTTCCAACACCACGCCTTCCATCATCTGGCGCATCAACACGGCCGTCTCCGGCTTCAACACGCGCTGCGCCTGTTCCTGAGGGATCTTCTCCGCTTCCTGCCCCTTGCGCTGCTTCGACAGCACCAGACGAGGCTTTACCAAGAGACCGCCGTTTGCGATCACCGCTCCAGCGCGCACCAATTGCAGCGACGTAACACCTAGTTCGTGGCCCATTGCCAGCGAACCGATCGAACTCTTCGTCCAGCGTTCGACCGGCCACAAGATCCCGGCCGTCTCGCCGGGCAGCGTCACGCCCGTTTTCGAACCGAAGCCAAACGCCCGCTGATAGGAGTAGAAATTTTCATTGCCGGTCGCCATCGCGATACGGATCGCGCCAATGTTGCTGGAATGCGCCAACACGCCGGCCATCGTGAGCGACGCGTACGAGTCGTGATCGTGCACCACGCGCCCAAACAAGTTGATTTTGCCGTTGCCGCAGTCGATCACCGACTCCGACCGAAGATTCGTTTTCTCTAACGCCGCGGCCAGCGTGATCACCTTAAACACACTGCCCGGCTCAAACGTGCGTGCCACCGCTTGATTCATGCGTGCGTTCAACGCACCCGGTGCACGCGACGGCCGCTCATTCGGGTTGAACATCGGCCAGCTCGCCATCGCAAGGATCTCACCGGTGTACGGGTCCATTGCAACAACCGAACCGCCATCGGCGCCGCTGGCTTCCGCCGCAGCTGCCAGTTCCTGTTCAGCGCGATACTGCAAATTCGGATCGATCGTCAGCGTCAGATCGGCGCCCGGCTCCGGCTTCGTGATCACTTCCTGGTCGTAGGAATTGACCAGCGGATCCTGGCGAGAATCTTTGAAGATGCGAGCCTGGCCGGACTTGCCACCCAGATCCTTTTCAAAGGTCAGTTCGATGCCCGCGTTTCCGCGTTCCACCACGTCTTCCGGCTTCAGGAAACCCGTGCCACCCATCACATGTGCGGCCAACTGCGTCCGCGGATAGAAGCGCCGCATTTCCTTGCGGAACTCCATTCCCACCAACTTGACCTTGTGGGCCTTCTCCGATTCGTCCGGAGTCAATTTGCGCGCCACCCACATGAAGTGACTCTTGCGCTGCTTCGCCGCCTGCAGTTTCGTCAGCAGGTCTTTCTTGTCCAGTTGCAGCGTGCTCGCCAGCAGTTGTGCTGCCTGCGGCAGGTCCTTCAGTTTCTGCGGATCTACAACGACTGAATCCGCTTCGAGCGACATCGCCAACGGCTGCCCGGTGCGATCAAAAATGGAACCACGCAGCGCCGGCAACTCCACGGTCTTCTGTTGCTGGCTTTCGGCCGCCTGGATGTAATCGTCGTGACGAATCACCTGCAGCCACACCAATCGCCCCAGCAGGATCCCAGACCAAGCCAGGAGCCCCCACAGGAGGAATTGCAAGCGGCGCGTGGATTCATTCAACTGCATGTTGTTACCGATTCAGAACTATCTAGCGAGCCGACGACGGGGTCGAAACCTGGGCAAACGCTGCGTCCGACTGACCTTCCAGGTACACGATCCGCTCCGAGGCAGGATCGATGAACTGTTGTTCCTTGGCCAACACCTGCATGCGCTCCGGGCTCATCAGGCTGGCTTCTTTCAACTCCAACGCGGCTTGCTCGGCCAGCAGCTTTTCCTGCTCCTGACGCAGCGATTGAATCTGGTAGCCGGCCAACACACCGTAACCCTTCGGCATCAGCACGCCGATCAGCATCGCCGCGGCCAAGCCGGCCGCGAGAACCATTTTTATACTGGCCCGATCCGATTCCGGGTCTGCCTGCCGGATGACCGCGCTGTTGTCGATGTGCTTGATATGGAAGTAGATGTCTTCGTTCGGGAACGAGCGAAGGCGCGTGCGGGAATCCTGAGCTACCGGCAAAGAGGACGGCGCCCCCGCCTGCTCGCTGGCCCGCGAGAAGAAACTGCCGAATTTTGTTGCGATCGTCGCCATATCTACCTACCCCCGACTTACTGTTCCGTTGCGAGAAATTCCACAGCCCGTAGCTTCGCGCTGCGCGACGGTGGATTTTCCCAAGTTTCTTTGTCCGTTGGCTTGACCACATGCTTGGTAAGTAACCTCACTTGCCGAGCTTTGGCCATAGCCTGAAATGCCTGCTTGACCTTGCGGTCCTCCAGCGAGTGGTACGTGAGGAAAACAGCCCGCCCTCCGGGCTTCACCAGCGTGGGCAGCGACTCTAACAGTGCGTCCAGCTCCTCGAACTCGCGGTTCACTACAATGCGCAACGCCATGAACGTCTGCGTTGCCGGATGTACTTTTCCCGTACGGGGCACGACCCCCTCGATCAGCTTGGCTAGGTGACCGGTGGTTGTTATTGGTCGCGCCCGCACGATTGCTCTGGCTATCTGTCTGCTCCTCCTTTCCTCGCCATACTCGTAAATCAAGTCGGCGAGTTCCTTCTCTGGTGAAAAATTCACGAGGTCGGCGGCGGTCTCCGGAGCATCCTGCCCCATCCGCATGTCCAAAGGACCGTCCGCCATCAGTGAGAATCCCCGCCCACCTTGCGTCAGCTGAAACTTGGAGACCCCTAAATCGGCCAAAAGACCGTCCAGTTGTGGGACCTTCTCTGCGCTCAGCACAACTTCCAGTTGCGAGAACAAGCTCCGATGAAACCGTATTCGATCCGCGCAATCCGCGGTCGCTGCCCGTGCCAATTCCAAACTCTCGGCGTCCCGGTCGCAGGCCAGCACAAACCCCGTGCTTAGCTGCCGTGCGATCGCGCCCGCATGCCCGCCCAACCCGGTGGTTGCGTCCAGATACACGCCATCCGGCTTCAGTGCCAAGTACTCCAAGCACTCCGCCAACATGACTGGAACGTGCATGCATCCCCTTTAAATGAATCCCATTCCTTCCAGCGCAGCCTGATCGTCGGCCGCGTGTGCCTGCGCCAACTTCATCTCGGCGTCGTACACCGGCTTGGTCATCACCTTGACCACGCCGTTATGGAAGTCCAGCCACACCGGCTGTTTTTCGATATCGAGGACGGCCCGCAGGTTCGCCGGCAGCAGGAGGCGACCCGCCTTGTCCAGCTTCACCTCGCCGCCATTGGCCCGCGCCCGGAACGCGATGCGCTTCGCCGCGCCAGCGTTCTCGCGAGCATTCGACATCAGCTCTAAATTGCGCGCCCACACATCCATGGGGTAGATTAGGGCCATGCGGTCGTCCAGCGTCGTGCAGAAAAACTCTGTGTATCCAGCAGCTTCGAAGTACGAAACTGCGGCAGACGGCGTGTTCAAGCGGCCCTTGTCGTCTACCGTGGCGGGTAGATGGTACTGTGGCGGGTTCACGGCCTTGGACACCGAATTGGCCTCCTGATCCACCACAATCCTCCACTTCTCCCCACTCGGGAACACTCAGTATAGGGGTCAGAAGATCCGTAAATCAATAGGGGCATTGAAAAAACTGGACTTACGCTATTTCTTCGCTTGGCGTCTAGAATGGACCCACAATGGGTAGTGGGTCTAGGATGGGCGGGGGCTACTAGGAGCCGAGTACTAGATGTTGTGTGGTTTCGTGGCCTAGAGCAGCCGCAGCGGCAGCGTCGAAGAGTGCAGCCGGACCCTCGATTCGCCCGCTGCATTCTCGCCGAATTCGGTCCGAAGGTAGAACTCCCACGCCCGACCAGCCATCTCCTGGTCCAGGGTAGGCCCCTGCCAGAGTTCGGTGATGCAGTCCTTGGTCAGCGTTAGGACGGTGTACGGAATCACACCTGAAGGTCCGGACCGGAAGAGGACAGGAGAGGCCACAGGAGCCGCCAAGCGCCACTCGACCTCTTCCTGGAATCCACGATTCTTGAAGCTCAGCGCCAGCAAGCTCGCCGCCGCCAGCACCCGATCCGCGGGACCTTCAGCATGCCGGAAGAAGTCGGCCACGATGTCACGCTGGATTTTTTGGTCGTAGACGACCGGCAGCAACCGAAAGGAATGGCCCTCGGCCGCCGCGCACAAGCGGTCCCGATCGAAACCGACGGCGCAGCCCGACCCATTGCGCGCGTACGCTCGCCATTGCGACAGCAGATCTGGATCGGAGGAAAACGACACCACCATCGCGGTGTCCAGGTAGCGCAGTTCCTGGTCGATCAGATCAGGCTCGGCGTGACCGAACTCCGTAGCCACCTGCCCGATCACTTCCAGGCCGTAGATGATCTCGGAGGCATCGTTCAAACAATACGCACTCGAGGCCCACAATCCAGGCGTGCCCGCCGTATTCTTACCGCTGACGATGGCAAAGCAAGCCTCCGGCGTCGTGTAGTGATAGAGCGTCTTCGGTGCCGCGGGCGTGTATTTTTCAATCGCCTGATTCAGCGCCCGCAGCAGTTGCTGCTGAATCTCGTCGACCATCTCTATTTCACACCGCTCGCCTGCCGAGCCGGCAGGAACTCATCGCCTGCGCGCCACGTTGGTAGCGCATCCTGATTGGCGACGTCCAGGCCGATCAGCAACCCGAACTGCGCATACTGCTCCATGCCCGCGAAATCCCAGTCGTCTTTGTATTCATCCGCCGGCTGGTGATAGCGCTTGTCGGTGAATTCTTTGATCGCCTGCTTGCCGAAGCCATCGGGCTTGCCGACGAAGTTCTCCCCATTTTCGACCGAAAACGAAGGGATGCCGACGCGAGCAAACGAGAAGTGATCGGAGCGATAGAACAGTCCCGCGGAGGGCCGAGGATCGGGGATGATCGCAAGATTCATCCGCTTGGCTGCGTTCTCCACAATTGGGTAGATCGTCGTGCGCTCCGATCCGTTGACCGTCACATCCTTATAACGACCAAAGGGCAGATACATGTCAAAGTTGAACGCCGCCGCCACCTTGCCGGCAGGAATCGACGGATGCTGACCCCAGAAGTAGGACCCCAGCAACCCCTGCTCTTCTGCACCCACGGCCACGAAGATCACCGACCGCTTCGGCTTCTGCGGCAGCTCGGCCCAGGCGCCCGCCATTTCGATCAACATGCCGGTGCCGGTGCCGTTATCGGCCGCACCGTTATAGATGGGATCTCCATTCACGGCCTCGCCCACGCCCAGGTGATCCCAATGTGCGCTGAAAACCACGGCTTCGTCCTTCAACTTCGGATCACTGCCTTCCACCCGAGCCACCACGTTCGCCGTGTTCACCTTCCGCACCATCGCCGGAGCCGTGGACTTGAACTGCACCGGCATCGCCTTCGCCTGGAACCCGCGCTGATCGGCCGTAGCCAGCATCTGATCCGCACTCATGCCAATCGACGCGCCCAAGCGGTCGCCCATATCCTTGGTGACCCATCCGGCAAACATCAGCGCGTACTCATTGGGCTGCAGTGCGACCTGCTGATCTTCCCCGCCCCACGACCCGCGCACCGTCTGCCAACCGTAGCTGGCCGTCGGTTCCGTGTGGATGATCAGCGCCGCGACCGCTCCATGCCGAGTCGCTTCCTCGAACTTGTACGTCCAGCGGCCGTAGTACGTGAGCGCCTTACCGGTGAAGAATTTCGGATCCTCCGAAGGGGGCTCGCCGGTGAACATCACCACAACCTTGCCTTTTACGTCCACACCTTTGTAGTCGTCCCAGTTGTATTCCGGAGCCACGATGCCATGGCCCACGAATATTGCGGGCGCATCGAAGGCCGCATTCGTAATCTGCCGTTGCGTCACGCCGACAAAATCATCCAGCCAACGGAAGTGGATCGCTGCTCCCGTCGGCGGAGTCGCCGTCAACTGCGTCGTCGCCTGCGGAGCCACACCCACCAACTCAAATTTCTGGAAATACGTTCCGTTGTCACCCGCCGGCTTTGCACCCACCAACGCAAACTGTGTCGCGATATAGTCGGTCGCCAAATCGCCACCGCGCGAGCCCGGAGCGCGGCCTTCGAGAAGATCGCTGGACAGGAACTTCACATGCGCGCGAATCCGTTCGCCAGAAACTTCCGCCATCTGCGACTGCGC
>CANIIC010000032.1 GCA_947467395.1 Bryobacterales bacterium | reverse complement strand
TGGCGTTCTCGCAGGGCTCATCTTTGCCCTCGCCGCTCGCGTCTCCAATCGCATTGGGGAGGCTGTCCTTGCTCACGCCCTTACCAACGCACTGCTTGCCGCCTGGGTGCTCTCGTCGGGACAGTGGCAGTATTGGTAGAGAGTTCTAAAACCGCGCTCGATGTCCTCCAGTACGGATGCTCCATCCAGGAAACCAAGTCTGCAGTTAACCTTCCCGAACCTGCACTAAACGCAGGAATTCGGAGGAGATGGATCAAATGAAGATTCTTGGAATGTTGGTGACGTTTTTGGCGATGACGCTGTTCGCGTACGCAGTCACGCCTGTGCCGGAGATCGACGCGAATTCTGTCGCCACGGGCATCGCCCTGGTCTCGGGTGCGCTGCTAGTCGCTCGCGGTCGGCGCAAGTAGTTTCTCTGGAGCACGGACCGGGCGATAGGCTTGGTCCGCCCCTCCACTCCTGTTCCCCGAGCTTGCCTGTCCTGGAACCGTTCCCCCCTCCTCCCATTACCAAGGTCCCTGCTCATCAGGCCGCTTTCCTTGTTACGCTCTCTCACCTCGTCCAGAGAGGACGAGGGACAAGTCGGAGGAAACGGAACATGAAACGGATCGGAATGTTGATGATGTTCTTGGCGATGGCCGGGTTCGCTTCGGCGGCAAACGTGGCCGCGCCTGAAATCGACGGCAGCTCTGCGGTGTCGGCGGTCACCCTCATCGCGGGTGGTCTGCTCATCGTGCGCAGCCGGCGCAAGAAGTAAGTCTCATCATTTTCGGAGGAACTATGAAACTCATCGGAACCATTACTGTACTGCTGGCCATGGCCGCGTTCGCTTCGGCTGGGACCGCTCCTGTGCCCGAAATCGACGGTAGCTCTGCGGTGACGGCGGTTGGCCTCATCGCAGGCGGCCTGCTCATCGCGCGCAGCAGGCGCAAGAAGTAGTCTCTATCCCTGCGGCCTCCGGGCCGCGTGCAGGGGCTGCAGGAGCATCTCCAGCAGCCCCATGCTTCTCTCGTCCTGGTAACCTTCCAGGCCCACCCGCATCTGCGCCCCGCGTTCCGGCACCCTCGTATACGTCCCAAACAACCCGTCCCACCACGGGAAGACCTCGCCGAAATTCCGATGCTCGTCCTGCCACGAATCCGAATGATGGATCCGATGCATCCTCGCCGTCAGCATCAGCGGCCGTAATCGCGCCTCCACTGCCTCCGGTAAATCCGCGTTGGCGTGCTGTGTCACGTTCACCAGATTCGAAAGCACCCCCGCCGCGAACACGCCCGCGGCCGGCGCACCCAGGATTAGGATCATCCCCACGTCCGCCGACTGCATCAGGAACGACTCCAACGGATGGAACCGCACGCTGGGGGTGACATCGAAATCCGGATCGGAATGATGCACCCGATGAATGGGCCACAGGAAGGGCAGGGCGTGGAACAGCCGGTGCATGCCGTACTTCGTCAGATCCAGCGCCAGCAGCGTAACTACGAATGCCAGCCAGTTCGGAGTCCGAACTTGATGAAACAGGCCCCAGCCGCTCTGCTGCGCGACCAGCGCTGCGGTCACCGGAGACATCAGGGCAATCATCATCCGCCACAGGCTGGAGGCGAAATACAGCAGGAAATGGTTCGTCCACCGTTTCCCGGTCGGGATCAGCCATTCCCGGTTCCGGTGCCGGGTTTCCCACATCGCTGTCAGCAGGAATGCCGAACAGAACACGCACCAGAATGTCTGCGATTCCAGCCTATGCCAGTCCATACGTGTATCACTATCGCATGCGATGCCCGTAAAATGGAGGCACACGCAAATGCGCATTCTTGTTTCGGCCGGGGAAGCATCGGGGGATCTCTACGCATCGCGCGTGGTGGAACTGCTCAAAGCCCGTCATCCCGATGCTGTATTCTTTGGCGTGGCTGGTCCGCGCATGCAGGCCGCTGGCGTCCGCACGGTCGTCGATCAGCGCCAGCTCTCCGTGGTGGGCCTCATCGAAGTGCTGCCGCACATCCCGCGCATCTTCCGCATCCTGAATACGCTCACCCGCGAAGTCGAGCAGCAGAAGCCTGATCTCGCCATCCTCACCGATTCCGCCGGTTTCCATCTGCGCGTTGCCAAGCGCCTCAAGAAGCTCGGCATCCCGGTAATCCAGTTGATCGCCCCGCAAGCCTGGGCGTGGCGCGAGTATCGAGTGAATACCATGCGCCGCACGCTGAAGCACCTGCTGTGCATCCTGCCGTTTGAAGAGAAGTTCTTTCGCGATCGTGGCGTGCCCACCACCTACATCGGCCACCCCTTGGCCCGCATCGTGAAACCCAAGCTCAGCCGCGAGGAACTGCTGGCCCAGCTCGGCCTCCCCGCCGAATCCCGCATCGTCGTCCTACTCCCGGGAAGTCGGCGCGGAGAGGTAGCCCGCCATGTGCCGGAGGTCGTTGAAGCCGCCAAGGCGCTCCGCGAGAAAGCCCAAGTTGTCCCGATCCTGGCACTTCCCGGTGGCTTCGGTGCGGCACAGTGTGATTTTTTGGAACCCTTTCGCGCGGCGTCCATCCAAGTATGTGAAGGCCTGACTTGGGATGTTCTCGCCCACGCGGAGTTGGCGTTGGCAGCGAGCGGTACGGTGACCATCGAGGCCGCCATGCTCGGAACGCCCATGGTCACTTTTTACCGGGTAAACGCGATAAGTTGGTATCTGGGACGGTGGCTGGTTCGGGCGCCGTTCTTGTCCATGGTGAATTTGGTGGCCGGACGGAAAATCGTGGCGGAATTGATCCAGCACGACATGACCGCCGCAGCCATCACAACCGAAGCACTCCGGTTGTTGCAGGATGAAGATGCCCGTCGCACCATGCAGGCGGGTTTGGCGGAGGTGGTGGCGCAGTTGTCCAGCGGCCACGATCCCATGGAAACTGCGGCCAGTTGTATCGAGAGGATTTGGCGTGAGACTCAAACGGACTAAGGTTGTCGCCCTCGCAGCTCTGGCTGCGGTATCTGTATTCGCTCAGACGCGTCGCCCTGCCGGCGATGCCCGCATCGACGTTGAAAAATACATCATCGATGCGCAGGTCGACCCGAACTTGCAGATGCTCACCGCCAAGGTGAAAATGCAGTTCACCCCGCAGGACGACGCCAGCGAAATCACACTGGGGTTCCATCAGTCTCTGGAGCTTCACACCGTTACCGACGACGGCGGCATGCCTGTTCCTGCCCAGCGCACCGCCGATTCCACCATCCGCGTTCTTCTCGCCACGCCGCTGGCGAAGGGTAAGCCCACCTCGCTCACCTTCGACTACGCCGGCAAGATCACGGGCAACGAAGAGTCGCCCGTGTGGGGCATCAAGTTCGCCGCGATTCACGAAGACAACGCCTACTTCATGTACCCGTCGCGCTGGTTCCCGGTGAACGATTACACCGTGGACCGCTTTGCGATGGATCTCAAAGTTACTGTTCCGGACGGTTTCAACGTTGCCGGCAGCGGGATCCAGATCGTGAACAAGAATGAGGGTGGCCAGCACAACAGTGAATTTGAGTTCACCCAGTCGTCCTTCCCCGGCAGTTTCGCCGTGATGAAGGGCGCTCCGCAGACCGCCAAGTCCAACGGGCTCGATGGCACGTTCTTCTTCCGCGACGGAGCCAAGATGGTGTCCGCTTATGGTGACGAATACGGCAAGGCGCTCGACTTCTTCACCGGTCTGTACGGACTGCCCCCGAGCCGTAAGCTGACCATCGTCGAGACCGAATCCGGGGCGCCCAACGGGTATTCTTCCCCAGGCGTTATCTTCATGTCGCCTGGAGCCATCGGCACCCAGGTGAACAAGCGCGTCGTCGCCAACCAGGTCGCTCGCCAGTGGTGGGGCGTGTTCCTGTCGCCCGCCTCGCGCAATCACCTCTGGATCCAGAATGGTGTCTCCCGATATTCCGAACTCCTCTACCTCGAAGACGTGGACGGCGCCGGAGCGCTGAATACCCTCGCGCGCGAAACCTACGTTGAAGCCCTCACCGTCGAACAGCCGCCGGTCATCCAGGCCGCCCGTCTCGAAGACTACTCGCCTGAATACTGGGCCATCACTGCAGGGAAGGGAGCTGCCGTGCTCCACATGCTGCGCGGCATTATCGGCAACGAGTCGTTCTTCAAGCTCCTCAAGCAGCTCCCCGAACAGTACGCCTGGAAATCACTCGACACCACCCAGTTCCAGAAGGCGGCCGAAGGCATCGCCAAGGACAATCTCACTGGCTTTTTCCTCCAGTGGCTCGAATCCAGCGGAGCCCCCGAATTCGGCCTCGAATACGCCACCTTCCGCACCAAAGACGGCTTCCGCGTGAACGGCAAGGTCACGCAGGATCTAGACCTATTCCGGATGCCCGTGAAGCTGCGTATCGAAACCGAAGGCAACCCCGAAGACAAGACCATCATCGTGGCCGGAACCTCCACGGAGTTCGCCGTCGAAACCTTCGGCAAGCCCACCAACGTCGTGCTTGATCCTTCGGGTGACGTTCTGCGCTATGACGACAATATGCGCGTGGCCGTCGCCATCCGCCGCGGCGAACAGTTTGTTGAAATCAGTGAGTTCCTTGACGCCATCAAGGAATACGAGAAGGCGCTCGCCGTGAAGCGCAACAGCTCCCTCGCGCTCTACCGAGTTGGCGAAGTGTACTTCCTTCAGAACAACCTGCAGGAAGCCGCCAACAAGTTTCGCGAAGCCATCGGCGGTGACCTCGAACCCACGTGGGTCGAAGTCTGGTCGCATCTCTACCTGGGCAAGATCTTCGACATCACCGGTAGCCGCGACCGTGCCGTCAACGAATACCGCCAGGCCGCCCGCACGCGTGACAACACGCAGGGCGCACTAGAAGAGGCCGAGAAATACATCGCTGCGCCGTACGAGCGCGAACGGCCCCGCTTCTAGGGTCGGCGTTCATCCACGGCTAAGTATCTTTCAAAATCTCCCGAGCGCAGTTGTGCCCGGGAGCACCCATCACGCCACCCCCCGGATGCGCCCCTGAGCCGCATAAATACAGCCCCCGCACCGGTGTCCGATACTTTGCCCACCCCGCCAGCGGCCGCATTACGAACATCTGATCTAGGCTCATCTCGCCGTGGAAGATGTTCCCGCCGGCGATCCCGAAGCGTTGCTCCAGATCCCACGGCGACAGCGTCTGCCGATGCACGATCAAGTCCTTGAACCCCGGGCAATACTCCTCGATCACCTCGATGACCCGTTGCGAATACGGCTCGCGCTCGGCCTCCCACGTCGTGTCCTTCAACGTGTACGGCGCGTACTGTAGGAAGATCCCCATGATGTGGTGACCCTCCGGCGCCAGCGACGAATCGTACATCGTCGGCATCGTCATCTCGATTAGCGGATTCCGCGAAGGCCGCCCATACTTCGCGTCGTCCCACGCGCGTTCCACATACTCGACCGAAGGGCAAATGTGCATCGTCGCGCCATGTTGTGGACCATCTCCCGGCAGCGCCTTGAAGCTCGGCCGCCCGCGCAGTGCCAGGTTCATCTTGAGAGACGTGCCTTCGACCTTGAACCGGCGAATCCCCTCGACGAAGTCCGGAGGCATCTCCTTTTCATCTACCAGCTTCAGGAACGTTCGCTTCGGATCCAGCCCGCTCGCGATCACACCTGCGCGAATCTCTTCGCCCGACTCCAGCACCACTCCATTAGCCCGCCCATTCGCCGTTGTGATCTTCGCCACCGGAGCATTCGTCCGGATCACCACGCTCCGAGCCCGTGCCGAATCTGCGATCGCATTCGACACGCCGCCCATGCCGCCGCGCACGAAGCCCCACAGCCCGCGCTGCCCGTTCACACCTCCCATGCAGTGATGCATCAGGATATAAGCGGTGCCCGGGGACCGCGGCCCTCCATTGGCGCCGATCACACCATCGGTAGCGAGCGTCACCTTCACCTGCTCGCTCTCGAACCATTCATCCAGCAAGTCGGCTGCACTCTGCGTGAAGATCTTCACGAGGCTCACGATGTCGCGATTAGACAGTCCGCGCATCTTCCCCAGTAACTTCAAATAATCTGGCAGATCCCACACTGTAGGTGGGAAGTCAGGAGGCGTCACCAGCAGCAGCGATTCGACGACCACAGCCAGCCGCTCCAGGAAAGCCTCGTACTTCGGATACGCTTCGGCGTCCTTCTTTGAAAACTTCGCGATCTCCTCCAGCGTTTTCTTGCGGTCCTGCCACATGAACAGATGCTGGCCATCCGGGAACGGCGAAAAGAATGCTGGATCTTTGGCGTCCACGATGTAGCCGAACTTCTTCAGTTCCAAATCGTCGATCACCTTTTGCTGCATCAAGCTGGACAAGTAGGAAGCCGTCGAAACCTTGTACCCAGGCCACACTTCTTCGGTGACCGCGCACCCGCCCACCAGTTCGCGAGCCTCCAGCACCAACACCCGGCGCCCAGCCCCGGCCAAATACGCCGCCGTCACCAGCCCGTTATGTCCACCACCCACTACGATCGCGTGAAAATGTTCCGCCACGCGGACAGCTTACCATCTGCGTTCACCCGCGTTCATCTGCGGCCAATGTTAAACTTGGGGCTCCCATGAAAATCGCGATCGGCGCCGACCACGGCGGCTTCCTTCTCAAAAATCAGGTCCGCGACAGACTCATCGCCTCCGGCCACGAAGTCCGCGACTTCGGCACCAACTCGTCGGACTCCACGGACTATCCCGATTACGCCGGTCCTGTGGCCCACGCCGTCGCCAACGGCGAATTCGAGCGTGGCATCCTGGTCTGTGGCAGCGGCGTCGGTATGTCCATCGCCGCCAACAAAGTTCATGGCATTCGGGCCGCCTTGGGCGTCAGCCCCGAACAGGTCGCACTCATCCGGCAGCACAACAATGCCAATATCCTCACCCTCGGCGAACGCTTCATTCAAGAGCCCGCTGCTGAAGAACTCGTCAAGATCTTCCTCGAAACGCCCTTTGAAGGCGGACGCCACGAACGTCGCGTAGAGAAGATCGCGGAACTGGAAAACGAATAAAACTTATGACTGAGCAGGAACGCCTCAAACGCTCTCTCCGTGAAACCGATCCGGAGATCGCCAAGCTGGTTGCACAGGAAACCAACCGTCAGCACACGCACATTGAGCTGATCGCCAGCGAAAACTTCACCTCCGAAGCCGTACTCGAAGCCGCCGGCAGCGTCTTCACCAACAAGTACGCCGAAGGTTACCCGAACAAACGCTACTACGGTGGCTGCGAATACACCGATCTGGTGGAACAACTCGCCATCGATCGTGCTAAGCAGCTCTTCAAGGCGGAGCACGCTAACGTGCAGCCGCACTCCGGCTCTCAGGCGAATCAAGCCGTCTACGCCGCGGTTCTGAACCCCGGCGATACCGTGCTAGGCCTCAACCTCTCGCACGGCGGCCACCTCACGCACGGTCACCCGCTCAACTTCTCTGGCAAGCTCTATAATTTCATCCCGTACGGCGTCCACAAAGACACCGAACAGATCGATTACGACGAAGTTGCCCGCCTAGCCCTTGAACACAAGCCGAAACTCATCGTCACCGGCGGCAGTGCTTACCCGCGTGCCATCGATTTTGTTCGTTTCCGCGAGATCGCCGATAGCGTCGGAGCCCTGTTCCATGTGGACATGGCCCACTTCTCGGGCATCGTTGCAGCCGGCCTCCACGCCAACCCGTGCGAACTGGCCGACTTCGTCACCTCCACCACGCACAAGACCCTCCGTGGCCCCCGCAGCGGCATCATCCTCTGCAAAGCGCAACATGCCGCCGCCGTCGACAAGAGCGTCTTTCCTGGCGCGCAGGGTGGTCCTCTGGTTCACATCATGGCCGCGAAGGCCGTCTGTTTTCTCGACGCCATGACGCCTGAATTCGTCACCTACCAGAAGAACGTCGTCGCGAATGCCAAGGCGTTGGCCGATGAACTCACCAAGTCCGGCTTCCGCATCGTCTCCGGTGGCACTGATACCCACGTGCTGCTCTGCGATGTATTCGCCAAGGGAGTTCGGGGCAAGGAAGCGCAGAGCGCGTTGGAGTCTGCGCATATCACTGCGAACCGCAACACCATCCCGTTCGACGTCAATCCGCCCTTTAACCCCAGCGGCATGCGCTTCGGCTCACCTGCCGTCACTACCCGTGGTTTCGGCGAAACGGAAATGCGCGAGATCGCCCGCCTGATCGCTCGTGTCCTGGAAAATACCCAGGATCAGTCTGTCATCGCCGACGTTCGCACCCAAGTCGCAGTCCTCACCGACCGCTTCCCGCTGTACGCCTGGAGGCGCTGACCCCCTCGTGCCGAAGAAGTCCATTCACATCGCGATTGACGCGCGGCGCTATGGCTTCTTCGGTATTGGTACTTACATTCGCAACCTCATCTCCTCGCTCGCCGAAGTCGATCAGGAGAACCGGTACACCATCGTCATGCGCTCCCCGGCAGATACGTTGCCGGGGATGCCCCCCAATTTCAGCACCGTCCCGTTCCCGCACCCGGACACGGAGCTGATGCAGAATCTCTCGTTCCCGATCTTCCTGCGCGAACTGCGCGCCGACCTGCATCATATTCCCCTCAATTCTGTCGCATATTTCATGCCACGGCCCTATGTCGTTACCATCCATGACATGAGCAGCGTCACCTCCGGTTCCGCGCACTCCATCCGCGAATTGCTCCACCGCGAGCGCTACCGCCGCGGGGCTGTCCGCGCAGGTCGCGTTATCGCCGTGTCCAATTCCACCCGGAGGGATCTGGAGAGCGTCATCGGCATCAAGCCGGACCGCATCCGGACCGTATATAGTGCTCCCGATCCGGTCTTCAACAACAGCACCGCCGATGGCGACCCGGCCCGGATGATCCTCGAGCGCTATTCGATCAAGCCCCCGTTCATCCTCTACGCCGGTACGATCCGGCCGCACAAGAACGTAGCCCGCTTAGTCGAAGCTTTCGCCGTGGTGCGCGCAGAGCTTGAGTCGCATCCCGAATTAAACGATTTAAAGCTGGTTATTATCGGCGATGAACTGTCCCGCTACCCGGGCGTGCGCCGCACCGTTGCTGCGACCCGTGTTGCGCCGCATGTTCGCTTCCTCGGTTTTGTCCCCGTGGAGACGTTGCGGATCTTCTATCGCGCCGCGACCGTCTTCGCTTTTCCGTCGCTATCGGAGGGGTTCGGGCTGGCTCCGCTCGAAGCAATGGCTTGCGGAACACCCGTAATTGCATCGGATTTACCGGCGTTGATTGAAGCAGTTGGCGATGCAGCCGAACTCGTCAGTCCCGAGAACGTGTTTGATATAGCACGAGCGCTGAAGACTCTTCTCACGGATCCCGATCTCCGGAGTCAACGGAGTCAACAAGGCCTCGCTCGAGCTGCGCAATTTCACTGGCGTGATACGGCCAATGCGGTGCTTGGAATATACCGCGAATTAATCTGAATTGAATCTAAAAGCCGTTTGACTTGCGCGTATGACGCGCGTAATATACCCCTATTGGCCTCACGGTGGCCAGGCGGGCAGTGTTGTCTTTGCTGACCTGCCATGGAGGATGTACCCAATATGGAGTGGACTCGTTCAGAAACGTTAGCTCTCGCAATGCATCATTGCGCGCAATGCCATGGTTCCGGATTGCGCTTGGCGAGAAAGGGCCTGTTGACGCCCTGCAATTGTGTTCTTCGTTCGATTTTTCGCATCTGCTTTAGCCGCTTTGAAAAGTGCGTAACCCAGGAACGGCATTTGAGCCGCATTTCTCAGGAGCCGCACTCTGGCCGCAATCGTCCTACGACCTGGGGTCGCAAGGATGAAGAGTACATCGCCGATTTCTGTCTGGTCGCCAAGCGTCACCTGACGGAAGCCGAACATAGCCTCTTCCGCTACCACTTCCTGCTGGGAGCGGATTGGAAGCTGTGCTCTCGCAAGCTGGGTGTGGATCGCGGCACCTTCTTTCACGCCGTCTATCGAATCGAACAAAAACTGGGTCGTGTGTTCCGTGAATTGCAGCCGTACCCGTTGTTCCCATTGGATGATTACTTCCACGGGCCCTCGCGTATCGGACCCCAACCGGCACCCACGCTGAAACCAGCACGGCCCGCAGATCTGTCCGTTATGCCGCTGTGGGCTGGTCCGCTGCGTTTCCCGCCTGTCGGAAGAACTGCCTAACGCCTGCGCTTGAAGAAGCGTTCGAGGAGCTCGGCGCAATCGGCGCCGAGCACTCCCTCGACAATCTCCAGCCGGTGGTTCAAGACTTCCGCATCCGCGAGCCGAAATTTACTTCGCACGCCCCCGAACCGCAGATCCCGAGCGCCGAATACCAACCGCTCCACCCGAGCATTCACCAACGCGCCAGCGCACATCACACACGGCTCGAGCGTCGCGTAGATCGTCGCACCTTCCAGCCGATAGTTCCCCAATGTTTTGCAGGCCTCGCGCATGGCGAGAATTTCGGCGTGAGCCGTCGGGTCGTTCAGAGAAATAGGAGAATTGCGTCCGCGCCCAATGATCTCGCCCTTCAGCACGATCACCGCACCGACCGGCACCTCGCCATCCGCTTCCGCTTCACGCGCCAGTTCCAGCGCTTGTTGCAGAAAAAAGTCGTCGGCGGGCATCGCTCTCAATTATACGAACCGCCCGCCGCGAGTCCTAAGCCGGATACATGCCTTCGATGTAGCCCTGCAGTTGCTGGATGGTCTTCGATTGCGCCTCCACCACCCAACTCACCAAGTCACCCATCGAAAGGATCCCGACAACGTCGTCATTGCGTAACACCGGAAGATGCCGCAGTTTCCGCATCGTCATCAGTCGCATCGCATCGTCGATCGTGTCTTCTTCGCGGATGAACAACACCGGCTTCGACATGATTTCGCGCACACGCGTTTGATGCGATGCTCGCCCTTGCAGCACCACCTTGCGGGCGTAATCGCGTTCGGTCACGATGCCGGTCAGATGGCCGCCGGATAGCACCAGCAGACATCCCACATGTTTTTCCGACATCTGGTAGATCGCCTCATACACAGTCGCGTCCGGTGAGATGGACCAAATCACGGGACTCTTCTGGCGAAGCAACGAGCGAACCGGCTCATCGAACCGGACCGAGGGTTCACGGAGCGCGAAAGCAACTTGCATACGGAACCTCCACTCGGGAAGCATGGTCCTGCTGACCTCCGTTGTCAAGCCCGAAATCAGACTAGAAAAGTTTGCCGAGAATTCTGAAGGGCAGCGTCACGATGGCCCACACCAGACTTAACGCGCCATGTACCGCGAAGCCTAAGATTTTAAACGGCAGCAGGATTAACCACACCAGCGGATAGAGCACCAAGGCCGCCAGCGCCAAAGGCCAGCACAGCACGAACAACAGGCACCACAGCAGGAAGGTGAACATCTCAACTACACCTTACGCAGGTGGAACCGGGAAAGTTCCCCCTAAGCGACGGCGTCGGCCGCGTGATACGAACTGCGCACCAGCGCGCCGCTCTCCACGTGCTGGAACCCCATTTCGTAACCAGCCTTCTTCAGGTCGGCGAACTCTTCGGGAGCCACGTAGCGCATGATCGGCAAGTGCTTCAGCGACGGCCGCAAATACTGCCCGAGCGTCAGAATGTCGACGTCAGATGCCCGAAGATCACGCATCACCTGCAGCACTTCCTCGATCGTTTCACCCAACCCCAACATCAGTCCGGACTTCGTGGGAATCCGCTTGCCGTTCGAGGCTGTCGACTTCTTCACGTACGCCAGCATGTCGAGCGACCGTTCATAGCGAGCACCCAAACGCACCTGGCGATACAGCCGCGGCACGGTCTCTGTGTTGTGATTCAGGATGTCCGGCTGCGCCGCCAGCACGATGTCCATAGCCGCGTGCGAACCCTGGAAATCCGGCACCAATACTTCGATGCCACATTCCGGCAACCGCTCGCGAATCGCCTGGATGGTCAGCGCGAACAACTCCGCCCCGCCGTCTTTGCGATCATCGCGATTCACACTGGTGAGCACCGCGAACTTCAAGCCCAACTGCGAAACCGCCTCGGCGACACGACGCGGTTCATCGTAATCGACGGGCAGGGGACCGCCCTTTTGCACCGCGCAGAACCCGCACCGCCGCGTACACACATTGCCCAGGATCATGAACGTCGCCGTTCGCTGATTCCAGCAATCGCCGATGTTCGGGCACGCCGCGCTCTCGCACACGGTGTGGAGCTTCAGCTCCTGCACCAGGTGCTTCAGGTTCGTGTAGTTTTCGCCAACCGGAGCAGGCGCACGAAGCCACTTCGGGCGCGGGGACTTGGGTTCGATGGTGACCAGCACGTTACTTTTATCGTACCAACTGCTTGAGCCTGGTCTCGATAATCCGCGACTCGTTGAAGTTACTGGCACGCGCGAAGAACGCCGGGTCCTTCTGATAGGCCGCGCGCGGCACGAAGCCGATTACTTCGCCATCCGCCACGCTGGTGCCCAGTTCCTGCGCCATCTGCTGAATCCGGTGATACAGTTCCTCCAGCGGGATCTTAGTGAAGTCCGTCAGATTCATCGATACCTGTGCCCGTTTGCGTGATTCCAGATACAGCCCGATCGCCTTCACGTACGGAAAGCCACCGGAGGACTCGCGAATCGCATGCGCAATCTTTGTCGCGATGGCCACGTCGTCGGTGACCAGATCGAAGTTGTACGCCAGCAGGAACTGCCGCGCACCCACCACCGATGCGCCTGCCGTGGGATGCACTGGAATATTGCCGATATCCGGCGGAGCCCCATCGAAGCCCTGACGACGGACCTTCTCCAAACGCTTACGTGAATCGCGCCGCGCCGCCTCGCCGTAGAAATACACCGGGACGCCCGCGTGCTCCCAAATCTGTTCGCCCGCCTTGTAGGCCGCCAACACTGCGTGCGCCATCGTGGAGCCTTCCATGGGGATGAAGGGAACCACATCGGCCGCGCCCACACGCGGATGCACGCCCTGATGCGCCGGTAGTTGGATGGTCTTTGCCGCCTGCACTACGCCGCGCACCGCGCCTTCAATTACGGCCTCCGCCTCGCCCGCGAACGTGATAACGCTGCGGTTGTGGTCAGCATCCATCTCATGCCCCAGCAGCGTCACGCCCGGTGTGCCGGAAATCGCGTTCGCGATCCCTTCCACAACAGCCATATTGCGGCCCTCAGAAAAATTCGGAACACATTCGATCATTCGCGTACCATCATAAAGGAGTGCAGCCCACAAAAACTCTCGATCGTATCTTGTCCAAGGCCGGCCTTGGCTCGCGCACCGAAGCGCGCCGCTGGATTGGTCAAGGCCGTGTTGAGGTCGATGGGAAGAAAGTGCTCTCGCCGGAAGCCTGGATCGATCCCGCTGTTCAGAAGATCACCGTCGACGGCAAGCCCCTGATCGCCGCGCCCAAGCGTTACGTCCTGCTCTACAAGCCCAAGGGCTATCTCACGACGGCCAAGGATCCCGAGGGCCGCCCCACTGTCTACGACCTCCTTACAGAGATCAAGCAGAAGATCACCTACGTCGGTCGCCTCGACGCTGATACCAGTGGTCTGTTGCTGATGACCAACGACAACGATTTGTCCGAGCATCTGACGAACCCAGAATCTCACGTCCCCAAGACGTATCTGGTGAAGTCGTCTAAACTTCTGACGGACGCGGACCTGGACCGGTTGCGGAAAGGTGTCGAGCTGGAAGACGGCATGACCCGCCCGGCCATCGTGACGCGAGTGCGCGACAACGAAAAATACACGCACCTCGAAATCACGATCACCGAAGGCCGCAATCGTCAGGTGCGCCGTATGATTGAAGCGCTCGGTGCGGTGACGCTGAAATTAGTACGAACCAAGATCGGACAGTTGGAGATCGGCGGGATGCAGATCGGTACCTACCGCGATCTCGCCGAACGCGAAGTGCAGTTGCTCCGCCGGAAGAAGTAGTTACTGTTTCTCCAGACGCCGCACGGATTCGTGCACCACGCGGCCCACGATTCCGAGGCTCTGAGCACTCAGCTTGTCGAGCGTGTCTGAATCTTCATGCCAGGGTGCGTAGTCGAAGTCGATCAAGTCGATCGCCGGGGCACCCATCTCCACGAACGGCATGTGATCGTCGTCAATGTTGATTGATTCCTGCACGAAATTCGCGCGGAAACCCAGATCTGCTGCGACCTTCCACACCAGATCCACCAACGCCCGGCGTGAGTTTTCCTCGCGTTTGATGTTGAGCTGTTTGTCGCCGATCATGTCCACGTTGATCAACGCCTTCAACTTCGCCAGCATCCCGTTCTCGCGCCAAGTCGTCGCCAGATGACGGCTGCCGTACAACTTGTCCGCGAAGCTCCACTCGCCCACGGCTTCCTCGCCGTCGAAGAAGATCACGTAAACGTCATCCGTCCGAGCTTCTCCAGCGAGCGCATGCGTCAGTTCCAACAGTAGCCCCGTCGACGACGCGCCATCGCTCGCGCCCACGAACTTGCGACCCGGGAATAACTTCGTGTCGTAGTGTCCCGTTACCGCGATCGCCTTGCCACTCTTGCCCGGGAACTTCGCGATGATGTTCTTCATCGCCACCTGACCGCGCGGCGTCCGAGCCATGAAGTTGTCTTCACTTACCTCGCACTTGCAGGTCTTCAACTGCGCCAGAATGTACGCTTGCAGCTTTGCGATCTCCGGCGACCCCGACGGACGCGGCCCGAATTTGACCGCCTTCTTGGTCTGCGCGAAGGCGGCATCGCCTGAAAACTCAGCCGCCGAAGCGAGCATCGCCGTCATGAAAAACACTACTTGCGCGCGGAACATATGTACCCCAGTGTAAAGTTTCGTTTCGAATCCAGGCCATCGAACAGTGGTAGCAGCAACGCGGGCGGCACAAAGAAGATCGCCGCGACCAAAGCGAACGGGCCAGGGAAGAACTGCAGCGCGTTGAACAGCCGTCGCGACAACAACTGAAAGAATCCTCCCACGGGTTCTATGCGAATCTCCGTGAATCCCGCCCGCTCCAGCAGGTACTGCAAGCCGTAGCGCGTGTAGCGGAAGTAATCGTGAGGTTGCTGGTGCTCTTCCCACTCATGCGGCGCGACGATCAATAATCGTCCGCCCGGTGCCAACACCCGCGAGAGTTCTTCAATCACTCGCGCCGGCTCCCGCACATGCTCCAGCGTGACCACATTCAGCGTCGCGTCGAAAGACCCATCGGCAAAGGGCAGGGCACTCAGGTCCCCCAGTAAATCCAGGCGCGAATAATCCCACCCCGCATCGCCGACGCCCAGATCGAGCCCGCAATACCGCTGCGCCGCGAAGTGATCCTTGTAACTCCCCTCGCCAGCCCCCGCGTCCAGCACGCGAGCGCCCTTTGGAAGCGATCCAGCGAAGCCCGCAACCGCTCGCTCAATCTCCGCTTCGAAGTGCAGGACGTAGCCCGCTACCGCGACCGGAAGAAGACTGCGCAGGCGTTCGTACATTACGACTTCTTCCGAGCCTCGACCATCACCGTCGCCCCCGCGTGGCACGCAGCCTCCAGCAGCGTGAAAGGCACCGACGCCGCCACCAGCCCCAGATACGCGACATCCTTCAACAACCGCATACGTCCGCTCTCTTCTATCCCACGTAACCGTCGCGACATCGGATCTAATTGCGGCGCGATGCTGGTCGCCATGCCCGCCGGGTTGTCCCGCAGCGAGAAATACTTGTGCCGCAGCACCTCGAACCCGCACGCGTCCAGCAGTCGGTCCAGGTCATCCACGCGGAAGTCGATCAAGTGCCGAGGCACGTCGATGCCGTTCCACCGTTCGCCGAACAGCAGGAACTGCCAGCACGCGGCATTGGGAACCTGCACCACCAGCCGTCCATCGGGAGCCAGCAAACGATGCGCCGCTTCCAGGTAGCTGGCCGGATCATACAAGTGTTCCAGCACGTGGAACATCGTCACTGCAGCGCAGCTGCCCGGAGCCAGCGGAGCCGTGGTCAGCGAACCCACCACCGCGGGCACGCCCGATCGGTGCCACGCTGCTCCGGCCGCGTCGATCGAGAAATCGAGGCCCATGCACGGACCCGAAGCGCCCGTCCGTCCGCGTTCCATCAGCATTTGCAGGAACAACCCGCCGCCGCAGCCCACGTCCAGCACCACGCCATGCTGCTCGCAATCCTGTAGCGCGCTCTCCACGAAATGCAGGTGATCCATCAACACGAAGCGTCGATAGAGCTGCTCCAGATGCGCAGTTTGGGTCTGTTCGGGACTAAACCAGTAGTTCGCAGGATAGTAGCGATGTAGTTCATCCGCCGGAGGTTGTGGATTCAATCGGATCAACCGGCAGCTTCGGCACTCGACGACTTGGAATTCTTGATCTGTCGTCTCGTACAGACGGTCGGTGCTAGCGAACAGCACCCGGAATTCGCGTTCGCCACAGCCCGGGCAGGGGTCGCCCTGAAAGACCGGCGAAGGAGTCAGCTCGCGTGTTCCGACAGTTCCTTGAGCGGGATCCGATGTGCCAGCAGCAGCTGTCGCATCTCGACCGATGTCAGTCGCCGCTTCGATCGGAGCGCCCGCCGTTTGCGCCACATCCCCGGCAGCATCGGAATCGCCGATAGAGTTCCCCGCAATAGGCCCCACGCCGCCGTTAGCTTGCCCGAGGGACCCTTGTAATGGCGCACTTCCCCACGATTGCGCAGCGCGGCCCAGAGCCCCGCCGTCAGTCTTGCGATCAGATACGCGCCGTTTGCCCACAGCAGATTCCCTGGAAACAGTTTCACAGCCAGCAATACGCGATTGCGTTCAATCAGCGTCAAGCGCCATCCGGAGCCTTTTCCCAGCGTTGCTCCCCGGTGATGCCGCACCTCTGCGTGCGGTGTATACAGGCACTTCCAGCCGGCCCACCGGGCTCGCAAGCCCAGTTCCGCATCGTCGGCATAGGCGAAAAAGTCCTCGTCGAAGCCGCCGATCTCATCTAGCATCGCACGCCGGTACAACGCCGCGCACCCGTCCGGCCACAGCACTTCTTCGATCTGGTCGAACTGCCCGCGATCCAGCTGCCCCGCGCCACGGCCCCGATTCTGACCGTCAGGGTAGATCAAATGGCCCACTTTGTCGATTCGCTGTGGCTCTTCCCACACCCGAATCTTGCTGGCCACCATTCCGACGTCCGCCGCCGAACGCATCGCCGCTTCCATCGCCTCCAGCCACCTCGGTTCGGCCTCGGCATCATTGTTCAGCAGCGCGATGAACTCGTTCGGCGCTCCCATGAATCCTTGGTTGTTCGCCGCGCAGAACCCCCGATTTTCGCTATTCCGGACTAAAAGTAGCGGTCTAGGGTAGTACTGACTAATGTTCTGTACCATTTCGACCGATCCATCAGACGAGCCGTTGTCCACAACAACGACTTCAAAGGAGGTGTGAGTCTGATGAGCCAGCGATTCCAGGCATGCACGCAACAATTCCTTGCGGTTCCAGTTCACCACCACCACGCGAATGGTGGGGATCCCAGACTCTGGAACTTTATTTTCAGGCGGCATAGTACCGGAGCCCGTTTCGACCCCGCTATGTTGTATCATAAAGCTCCGGCCGTCAAAGCCGGTAACGTCATCCCGAGGATTTGGCCATGACCTCAGTTGGAACCGTTCTTCGCAGGGAACGGGAAGCGCAGGGGCGCTCGATCGAAGTGATCGCGCAAGAACTGTGCCTAATGCCCAGCTATCTCCGCGCCATTGAGGACGACGACTTAGCCAACCTCCCCGGTGTCTTCTTTTATAAGAGTTTCGTGCGTCAGTATGCAGCTGCGTTGGGTATAGATGCCAACAAGTTACAAGCCGAAATTCAAGCGCTAACTGCAGTATCCGACCCTGAACCCACCATCGCGGAAAAACCGATCCGCGTCCCCGATCCCATCTTGGAAGCCGCCAATCGCTTGGATCTGTCGAGCCGCAACTGGCTCGTTCCGGTCGCCGCGCTGCTGCTCGCGATCCTCGGTGGCGCTGGGATCTACGCCTGGTGGAAGCGTCCGACGCCCGCTGACGAAGCCCCCGTCGCCGTCACGGCTCCGGTGCTGGCTGCTGTTGCCGCTACCGAACCCGCTGCTACTCCCGATCAACCCACGGTCAACGTCACCACCACGACCGACGCCAATGGCGTGCGGCGTATCGAACTGAATTTGTCGGCGAAGGAGACTACCTGGCTCTCGATTTCGAGCGATGGCAAGCAGATCTTCTCCGGCATCCTGCATCCGGCCGAAACCAAAACTCTGAGCGGCCTTGAAGTGGCTCGCCTGACCGTCGGCAACGCCGGTGGCTTGAACGTGCAATGGAATGGCAAGGAAGTCGGGCCTCTAGGCGCCAGCGGTCAGGTACGTGTCGTCGTGTTCACTCCGGAAGGCTTCAGCATCCTGCCAGGCAACACGACAACGCCCCCGACGGAATCGCTCTAGCCTCTTCTTGGAGCTACAGTAGAGGTGGTGGACGCTACCCGTCGTTCCGTACACATCCAGCGTGGCATGCTCTTGGAGCTGTTCACGATGGCCTATAACTGCCTTGAGGCGCTCGCGTCGCTCGTTTTCGGCATCTTGGCGGGCAGCATCGCACTCACCGGCTTCGGTCTGGATAGCGTGATCGAAGTAGTCTCAGGCACCGCTCTCCTATGGCGTTTGCGTGCCGATGGTCATCCCCATGGGGACCGCGCCGAACAGCTTGCGCTGCGGATTGTTGGCCTCTGCTTCTGCGCGCTGGCCGCGTATGTCACCTGGGAATCCCTTGAAACGCTCCTGCTAGGCGAAGCGCCGCAACAAACCTGGTTCGGCGTGGCGATCGCCATCGCCTCTATCCTCATCATGCCCTCGTTAGCGCGTGCCAAACGTCAGGTAGCCGGACAAATCGGCAGCGCGGCGCTCGCCGCGGATTCGAAACAGACCTCTCTGTGCGCCTATCTATCTATAATCCTGCTCGTCGGCCTGGGCCTGAACGCAATGCTGGGCTGGTGGTGGGCCGACCCTGTCGCGGGTCTCGTGATGGTGCCGATCATCGCCAAGGAGGGCTACGATGCCCTGCGTGGCAAGACCTGCTGCGACGCGTGCCATTGAGAGACCAGCGCTTCAGGCGGTCTGCAACGTCAGTATCGTCACCAACCGCTGATAATCCTCCGGGGTGTCCACGTCCATCTCCGCCTCCGGAGTCGGAACGCGCAGCGCCACATCGCCATTCTTCAGGATCACGCCCTTGCAGCCTTGATCCGGCTTCAGCGCCAACAGATGCCCGAAGTATTCATCGGAGAACAACACCGGTACACCGACCGTCTCCGCATACTCCGCCGTCACGATGCCGTGCCCGTTGAGCACGTGCTCCATGATGAGTGTGTTCAGCTTCTGCGCCGTCACGAACGGTTGATCGGCCAGCGTCAGGATCGCCGCAGAACAATCGAGTCTCTCTGCGGCCGCGATTCCGGTATGAATCGACGTGCCCATGCCACCTTCCCACGCAGGATTTTCGACGATCGTCACGTTCAGTCCATCCAGCGCCGGGGCAATCTCCTCCGAGCGAGCACCCAATACGACGATCACATGCGTAGCTTCCGAGGCCAGCGCTGTTTCCACCGAGTGCCGGATCAGAGGCTGTCCACCGAAATCCAACAGTTGCTTCGGCGAACCCATGCGATTCGAGTTCCCCGCCGCCAACATAACCACCGCAATTTTAGGACAGATCACAAGCTGCCAGCTCCTTTTTGAGTTCCACCTCGGCCGACGCCGTTCCGGTTTCCAATACCGGCGCGTGAATCGGTCCTTGACGATGCTTCAACATGCCCCCCGTGCGCACGTGTAGCACCGCCTGAATCTCCGCGACGATTGCCAGAGCAATCGACTCCGGAGCATCTCCACCCAAATCCAAACCCACCGGAGCATGCAGATCGATGCCTGTCAGCGGTAGCGGCACCTCTTCGAGCAGATTCTCTGCGCGGCTCTGCGGACCCAGTAAGCCCAGATAGCGAGGCTTGGCCGGCAGGATGTGCTGCATCAGTTTCACGTCCTGCGGATAGTTGTGCGTCATCATCACCACGATGGTTTCACGCGTGATCTCAATGCCGCGCAACGGTTCCTTTGGATCGATGACGACTACTTTGTCGGCCTCCGGGAAGCGAGCCGCGGTCGCGTAGTTCGCGCGACCATCGGCCACCGTGACATTCCAACCCAGCTCCTTCGCGAACTTCACGAAGGGCAGGGCATCGTGGCCCGCTCCAAACACCACCACGGGGACCGGAGCAGGCACCCATTCGATCAAGACATCACACGTCGCCAAATGTGCCAGATGCGTCTTGCCATGTACGAAGGCGTCGCGCAGGCTGACTAGCAACTCGGCCTTGAGGGAGGAATCGAGAAGCGCGCCACCCTGCGCACCATCCGCGTCGAACAGCAGCCTGTCGCCAATGTTCGCCGGACAATCTGTCGTGACGCCGATGACGGTTGCAACCGCCGCGGGGACACGACGTGTTCGCCGTTCTTCCAGGAACCTCAGGAGTTCCTGAGTCGACGCATCTTGAATCCGCTCAAACAACACGTGCACGATGCCGTTGCAGCCTAAGCCGAACTCCCATACTGCGTCATCTTCCGCGGACGTGTCATAGACGCGCACCGAGGGTTTGCCGCCCTCGGTGAACCACCACGCCTTCTTCGATACGTCGCCTTCCAGACAGCCGCCGCTGATCGAACCAATGCGGCGGCCATCCGGCAGAATCAACATGCGCGCGCCCGGACGACGATACGCCGAGCCCTGCACATGTACCACCGTGGTGAGGACTCCGTCAGGCACTGCCGCCTGACGGGTCACCTCGGTTAGGATGCGGTCCAGTTCGTTCATGGGACGTACCCTCTTACAGACCGCCCATCGTGGAACCAGGGAAGAACGGCAGCGAATACTGCCGCTTGCCCGTCAGTCGCGCGTGCGCGTTCGCGATCGCGGGAGCCACCGGCGGAACACCCGGTTCGCCCGTGCCGGTCGGAGCCGTGGTCGAACTCTGCACCACCACGACGCTGATCTGCGGCATCTCGCTCAGACGCAGCATGCGATTGGTGTTGAAGTTCTTCTGGTTCGCCTTGCCCGCGGTGAACGTCGTCTGGCTCCACAAGGTCGCGTTGAGTCCGTGCACGATCCCGCCCTGCATCTGCGCTTCCACAGAATCCGGGTTGATCGCCATGCCGCAGTCCACCGCGCACGCCACGCGATGAACCGTGATGGCGCCGGTGGTCGCGTTCACGGAAATTTCAGCCACCTCCGCGACCCACGTGCCGAAGGCTTCAGACATCGCCAGACCCCACGCATGACCTGCCGGCAGAGAGAGCCGCCAACTGCTCAGTTGATCGACAGCCTGCAACACCTTGCGAGCGCGATCATCCGGTAGATCGTTCAGTAGGTTGTAGCGGAACTGGAACGGATCCTGGTTGCCGCTGACCTTTGCCAGTTCATCGATGAAGCTCTCCACCGCGAAGACGTTCATCGACGCGCCCACCGAACGCCAGTATCCGATCGGGATGCCAGACGGCAGCGGGATCCATTCCACTACCGAAGTGCCCAGCTTGTAGGGCAGGGCCTTGAGGCACTCCACCGCCTGACTGTCGATGGCCGTCGCCGCCATCGGACGGCGCTGTGCCGTGATCGAAGGCGTCACGGTGCGGCAATACCAGGCCTTCACGTTGCCAAGATCGTAGGTGGCCTTCAGGTTGATGTGGGCGAACGGGCGATATTGATCCTGCGTGAAATCCTCTTCGCGCGTCCAGGTCAGCTTCACCGGCTTCTTCACCTTCAGCGCCACCTGAACGGCCTGGCTGATGTAGTCTTGCTCGATCTTGCGACCCAGACCGCCACCCAGATACGTGGTGTTCACCTTGAATGCGGAAGCCGGCAGACCGCTGGCCGCTGCGGCGTAGTTCGCCACACTGGTCGCGTTCTGGTTCGACGCCCAGATCTCGCCGCTCGTCGGGTTGCCTAGCGTATCGAACTGCATCTTCACCGCGCAGTTCAGCACTTCCATCGTGGCGTGCGGAACGTAAGGAACCGTGTAGGTACGGTCCAGTGTCGGTGTGCCCATCTGCGTCGCCACCTGAGCCTCGATCACCGGCGCGTACGTAATCGTGTCGTAGCCAGCCGGAGGCACTGGATCAGCAACTAGCTTGCCGGCCCCGCTCGCCATCAGCGACTGGGCCGTAGCCAGGATTCCGGCCGTGTCCACGTTGGTCGTCGTCGCCGGCAGCGTCCACTTCACACTGAGCGAGTTCGCCAGATTCTTCGCCGTCCACGTATTGCTGGCGACCACTGCCACCGCGTTATAGTTGCCCGCGATGGTGTTCCCGCGACTATCCGCGGCTCTGCACGGAACCACCGCGATCGCGCCGGAAGGTGTCGCCGGCGTCGCGGCCAGCACGCCACCAAATGTCGGGCAATGCTTGATCACCGCGTACACCATGTCCGCTGACCACGTATCGATGCCGTACTTCGCGCTGCCGTCGACCTTCGACGGAATGTCCACGCGAGGCATCTTCTTTCCGATCAGACGGAAGTTCGCAGGATTCGTCAATCGCAGGTCCACCGGAACACTCTTGCCCACGACGCCTGTGGACAACGTGCCGTACGACCAGCTCTTGGGCGTCACCGCCACGGGTCCGATGTAGTTCACCATCGCGCTCTGCGCGGTGTAGTTGTCGCGATTCGTATCGCCAGTCTTGTCCATCGCGGCTAGGATCAGCAACTCACGCGCAGCCGCACCGGCCTTACGCAACCGATCGTAGCGGCGCGATACACCGCTGCTGCCGCCCGTGCCGTAGCTGACAATGGCGTCGACCAACGACTGTTCGACAAGAATCTGGTTCCAATCGACAAACAGTTCTTCGGCCATGATCTGCGCCAGGCCCGTCTTGGTGCCTTGACCCATCTCACAGCCGCCGAACATCAACTTGATCGTGTTGTCCGGCGAGATCTTGATATACGCGTTCGCCAGATCCAGGTTCGGCGGATCGGCGGCTTCCAGGTCGAAGAAATGTCCGGCTTCGGGCAGGAAGAAGCCCAGCGACAATCCTCCAATCGCGCGCAGCAGGAACCCGCGGCGATCCAATTTCCGGCTCTCGGACACAGGGGTAGAAAAGGCTTTGGTGGCCATGTGTGTTGTGGTTCCTTTCGTTAGAGGTACTGCACGGCTTGGCGAATGCGCTGATAGGTCCCGCACACGCACAGATGTTTCACTTCGGAGAGAATCTCTTTGCCATGGTGTCCGGCGCGGCGTGCCGCTTCCGTTGCCATGATCATGCCTGGCTGGCAGTAGCCGCACTGTGGCACCTGATTCTGAATCCAGGCCTGTTGCACAGGGTGGTTCTGCGTGCCCGCGGGCGAGAGGCCTTCGATGGTCGTGATCTGCTTGCCAACGGCAGAGCCCACGTTAAACACACACGAATGTTCGCGTTGATTGTCGATGATGATGGTGCATGCGCCGCACACTTCGATCCCGCAACCGTATTTGGTTCCGGTTAATCCAAGTATGTCCCGCAGGACCCACAACAGAGGCATGTCGAGGCTGGGAACATTGACGTTGTTGTACGCCTTCCCATTGATGTTGAGGTTAATCAGCAAGCCACTTCTCCTTTATCCGTTACTTCACTCGATGCGGCCCCTCAACCGTCAATCAAGCAAGGGATGTGAAAGGAGTCTAACCCGTTACGTCGGTACTGGAGAATTAGTTGAATCCCTTACCTAGCCTAGGTGCCGAGCGCCTTATGACCTAGTGCGGAACCCCACCGTACTTAACTGCAAAAAGTTCATTTGGCCTCGATTTCGGGGCAACGATCTTCACGTGCGCGACTCGCGATGGACCTTAAGGGTGCGGAACGATCTTTGGATCGTTTAACGGGAACGACAGTCAGTTTGCCGACGCATCCTATCTTTGATAGGCTGACGCTGGAATGACTGCACCCCAATTCACAGCTCCCTATATCAACGGACACACCATCGACGTCCAGGATTCCGCGCTGACGCCCGTGGTCAACCCCGCCAACGGCAAGACCGTGGCCAAGGTCTTCATGGCCGGCCCCGAACACATGACGCGAGCCATCGATGCGGCTTACGCGGTCAAGGATGTGTGGGGCAACACCACGCCTTCAGAGCGTGAACTCATTCTGATTCGCGCCGCTGACGTGCTCGAGTCCATGCGTATGGAGGTCGTGAACCTCCTCATTGATGAAGGCGGCGCGACGTTCGGCAAGTCGCAATTCGAAGTCTCCTACGTGGTCGGTGTGCTGCGCAGCGCCGCTGGCGAATGTCGCCGCATCCTGGGCCACACCATCCCGTGCGATATTCCGGGCCGCATCTCGATCGCCATCCGTCGTCCGCTGGGCGTTGTCGGCGGTATTGCGCCGTTCAACTTCCCGCTGATCCTCGCTGTGAAGAAGGTCGCCTTCGCGCTCGCCGCGGGCAACACCTTTGTGTTGAAGCCGTCCGAAGAAACCTCGCTCGTCGGCCTCAAGATCGCCGAGATCTTTGAGAAGGCCGGCCTGCCCGCCGGTGTGTTGAATGTCGTCACGGGTGACGGACCCACGCTCGGCCCCGTGCTCTGCGCCGATCCCCGCGTGAAGGCGATCATGTTCACCGGCTCCACCGCCGTCGGCCGCAGCATCGCCGTCGATTGCGCGAAGGCCGGCAAGAAGGTCGATCTCGAAATGGGCGGAAAGAGTCCGCTGCTGGTGTTGAAGGACGCGAATCTCGAATACGCCGTGAACACCGCCGCGTTCGGCATCTTCATTCATCAAGGCCAGATCTGTATGGCCGGTTCGCGTGTCATCGTTGAAGAGTCGGTATACGACAAGTTTCTCGAACTGTTCGTAGCCAAAGCCAAGACTATGCAGGTCGGCGATCCGCATGACCCGCACACAGTCATCGGTCCGCTGATCCGCACCGCCCAGTGTCCGTTCATCGCCGACCGCATCGCTGCAGCGAAGGCGCAAGGCGCTCGCGTGCTGTGCGGCGGGACTTATGAAGGCAACTTCTTCCAGCCGACGGTTGTCGCCGACGTCACCGAAGACATGAAGATGTTTCACGAAGAGCTGTTCGGACCCGTGGTGAGCGTCATCAAGGCGAAGGATGCCGACCACGCCATCAAGCTCGCGAACAATTCGCGCTACGGCCTAACCTCCGCTGTCGTCACCAACGACCTGCAGATCGCCATGCGCTGCGCGATGGAACTCGAAACCGGTTCCGTGCACATCAACGGCTCGACGATCCACGACGAGCCGCACGGCCCCTTCAATAGCGTGAAAGATTCCGGCCCCGGTCGCGAAGGCGGCCAGTGGTCCATGGATGAACTGACGCAGTTGAAGTGGGTCACCATCCAGCGCGGCGAAGCGCACTACCCGTTTTAAACTGCATTGACAGAGCGGGAGCCGCAGGGTTCCCGCTCTACTCAGCCAAACTTACGCCGGCTTCAACTCGCACAGGAATCCGTCCAGATCTTGGAACCGCAGCAGCCCCTCACTCCCTGAAGGAACGATCTTCGCCCCCAGCGCCGTGAGCTTCGCCGTCGCATCCTGCCGATTCAACCCTGCCACGCGGAACGTGAAATGATGCACCCGCGGCGCCTCGCCCGCCGGTGCCTTCTCCAGCACCAGTTTCGTCCGAGCTACGTCGTACGTAATCTGATTCGCGTTCCGGCTCGACTCTTTGCCAAAGAACGTCCCGTAGAACTTCGCCGCCGTATCCAGGTTCGACACCCACTGCGTGATGTGATCCAGACTCACCGCCTGCACGATCGCATCATCCTGCGAAATCCGCCCACCCGGAATGATTGTGCCCGCTAGGCCGCCAGGAACTCCCAGCAGCTGGAGACGCATGCCATCGGAGTCCGTCGGCATCGCAACCGGCGTCGCACCCATCACGATCCCCACTGCCTCCAGTGCCGTCCGAACATTCTGCGGCTGGTAGCCTTCGACCAACGCGCAGATGTGATCGATTTTCGGCTCCTTCACATCGGCATTGGTGCCGAACGCCAGATACGCAGTGCCCATGCGGCAATAGAACCGATTCGGGATGTCACGTTCTTTGAATAACTGCGGATCGAAGATGCGCCCGTAGAACTTCGCCGATGCCTCGGGATTCGGCACCGTCACGCCGATGTGTTCCAGCCCCGTCGTCTTGATCGGAAGCGCCGGTCCCGATGCCTCGCCGCTCGACGCAGGCGCCGGGCCTTTACCTTTCCCTTTGCCCGCCCCCGGTCCACCGGGTCCTTGTGCGAACGCAGTCGCGGTAGCGGCCGCGCTAGCCAACAGAGTCAATGCCTCTCGGCGATTCACAGTCATCCTGAGATCTCGAATAATCCGTGCTGTCGCCGTGCGATTTGGCGGGCACACCCAATTTGTTGATCATCGCCAGCAATAGGTTCGAGGCCGGCGTATGCGGCGCTAACTTGATGTGCCGCCCGCCCTGCAATTGTCCCGACGCCCCACCAGCCATGTTCAGTGGCAACGGATCAGGGGCCGTATGGCAGGGGTATTCAGCCATTTACGCCCCTTTCGTATTCTTGTATACTGTCTCGGACCTCTATGAAACTAAGATTCTTCTTCGCCTTTGCGTTCGCGGCCTTCGCCGTTGCTCAGCCCAAACTTCAACTCACCGTCCACACCGGTCACGGCCAGGTCGGCTATGACGTCAATTCCACGCTGATTTCCGGTCAGAAGGACATGATCGTCATCGATCCCCAATTCTCCCTGAGCGAAGCCCACAAACTCGCAGCGGAGATTCTCGAATCGAAAAAGAACCTCACTACCATTTACATCACGCATCCCCATCCGGACCACATGTTCGGCCTCGCGGTGCTGCACCAGGCCTTCCCCGAAGCCAAAATCTACGGGTTGCCGTCCACCGTGGCGGGCTCCAAAACCGGCTGGCCTGCTCGTCAGAAGTTCTGGCTGCCCACCTACGGCAACAACATCCCCGGTCCCGACCCCGTGGCCATTGAAGAACTCACCACGGGCTTCCTGACGCTGGAAGGCGAGCAGTTCCCGGTCACCGGCCCAGTGGCGGGTAGCGATGGTGCAGGCAACAGCTATGTATGGGTGCCGTCTCTCAAAGCTGTGATCACCGGCGACATCGTGTTCGACCACGTCTACTTCGGCGTAACTCGCGACAAGGCCCGGGAAGATTGGTCCAAGACCATCGATCAGATGCTGGCGTTGAAGCCCGTGATCGTCGTGCCCGGCCACGAAGGCCCCGGGGCCACCCGCAACGTCGCCACCATCGCCTACATGAAGAAGTACATGGCCGATTGGGATGCCAACGTCAAGAAGTCCAAAACCGCCGCCGAAATGCGCGCGAACGTTTTGAAGCAGTACCCCAAGCTCGGCATGGAGTTCACGCTCACCGATCGCGTCGCCACCTATTTCCCCGCGCCTACCAAAGGGAAGTAGCCACGACTCCCAGCTAGCGGATCGTGTGTGCGTTGTCCTTCTCGTTGTCGCACACGTCTTCAATTAGATCCGTGTCTGGCATGAGTTCGAATTGCATGCGCGTTGTCCAGGGCTTGGCGTAATATTTCGGATCGTTGAATGTGATCTCCACATCCATATGTCCGACGTCGACGCGGTGAAATCGCTCGATCGTACGAAGCGCGTCGCTATGCGGATGACCGTAATCGTCCAGCCACGTCTTGTCGTTTAGACCTGCAGTCTCCACCACGAGCGTGTCCCCGTCCCAGCGGCCGAGCGACGACCCGAGCCAAGCGGGATTCAGATCCTCCGGGAACGGACGGCCGTCTGTGAAGATCTGCCGGAAGCGTGCGAACTCCTCGTACAGGATCAACGTCAAGCCCGGCATCTGAACGATCTTGGTCGGTGCTCCCGGAATGACCATTGCGTCGGGAATTCCATGAGGCAAGCACTTCTCTGAGGGGCGATTCGCACCAGACACGCGACGATGTTCCTGGTAGAGCGCGAGAGCTGGGGGCAGCATCTGCATGGACGAACCGGGAGCCAGGAAATTCTCCATGTTCAAGAAGGTTGGTTCGGCTGGATTCGGCACAGGCACTTGGCGCGGCGGGAGAATGGTCGTCCAGACACCGGAGAGATCCGGCTTCTTGTCGGCCGTGCGCTGCACGGGAGCCGTCAGGTTCGGCCGTCCATCCTTGGTGCGAGGCAGTCCGGGGGTAGGGTAGTGGATCCATTGGCCCCACAGGACTTGGGTCCAGCACAGCATGCCGAGGAGGATGAGGCGCGTAAGCATGCCGGGAGTCTATCACACGCCAGGTGAAGGTACTTCAGGTCTCGGCAACTAGCTTGTTTGGAATCTGGCGGAGAGGGGGGGATTCGAACCCCCGGTAGCCTTTAAAGGGCTACGACGGTTTAGCAAACCGCTGCTTTCGGCCACTCAGCCACCTCTCCGCGAGGTGTGTGGAACTACGAAGATGATTTTAACATCAACCGTAGATCCCGCGCA
>CANIIC010000031.1 GCA_947467395.1 Bryobacterales bacterium | reverse complement strand
TGCAGGCCGTAGGCGCGCTACGCAATCAGATTCGGCACACCATCTGGATGGAGGCGGTCGCGATCGGCATTATCGGCTTGGTCTTGGGACTGGCGCTGGGTGCGATTCAGTTGTACTACAGCGTGGAAGTAGCTCGACGCGATCTCATCGGGATCGCGATCGGTTACGCGTTTCCGTTTGCCATGGTGTTCGCCATGGCTCCGGTGATTTTGGGCGCGGCGTTCATTGCTGCTCTTGGGCCCGCGGAGAGCGCAGTGAGAGGTTCATTGGTTGAGGCTTTGGAATATGAGTAAAGTTTTGTTGGCTGCGTTGTTGTTCGCTGGAGCACTAGTAGCGCAGGACCCGCGACAGATCATCGCCGAGGTGCAGAAGAGGCAGCACTCGGATTCGCAGCGCTACGAGGGCACGTTGGAAGTGATCGGGGCCGGCAACAAAGTTGCGACGAAGAGTTGGACCTACGTGCGCATCGGGTCGTTCGGAAACAGCAAGGCGCGCCTGCAGTTTTCTGCACCGGCGGACGTGAAGGGCGTCGGCATGCTGATCGTGAATCATCCGGACAAGGCCAGCGATCAATGGATGTGGCGACCGAACATTGGGCGGGATCAGCGTATCGCGCTTCAGGACCGGTCGACGCGATTCTTCGGCACGGACTTCAGTTTTGAAGATCTCGAAGAACGCGATGTGGATCAATACGACTTCAAACTCCTGGCCGATGAAGGCGCGCAGTGGAAGATCGAATCCAAGCCGCGCAAGAAGTCGCAGTATACGTACTCGTACTTCTGGGTGAAGAAGGACAACTACACGTTCCAGAAGATCGAAGCGTATGACGCGAAGGGACTGGTGCGGACGATCGACTACAAAGATTACGCCCAGGTGAAGAACATCTGGACAGCGCGCACGACGGAAGTATTCGATATGCGGCGCAACAGCCGCACGATTCTGAAATACGACAAGTTGGAATACAACCTTCCGCTGAAGGATGAGGAGTTCACGCTGCAGGCGCTGCGGCGCGGCCTATGATCGCGGCAGGAACATTCGCAGCCCTGCTGCTGGCGCAGAATTTCACGCAACGGGGCTTTGTCGAGACTCGTGCGATCACCTACCCACAGACCGCGCCCGGGGATTCGGGTCGCGTGATCGGCGATGCATTGGTGCGCTGGGAGGGTGACTACACGCCAAAGCCCTGGCTCACGATTTCCAGTTCCTTGGATGCCAGAACGGACACGCATCGACAGGTGGCGCGCGAGTGGACGGTCGACACGAATGGGCGCAACATTCAAAGACCCGCGCTGTCGATGCGACGCATGAGTGCGTCCTTCCATCGAGGGGGATTCACGGCTGAAGTGGGACGGCAATTCATCCGATGGGGCAAGACAGATATTCTCAATCCCACGGATCGGTTCGCGCCCAAGGATTATTTGTCGAGCGTGGTCGACACGGACTTTCTGGGAGTGAACGCGGTCCGGGCGACGTATGAATCCGGTTCGAATACGATCGACGCAGTGTGGCAGCCGGTGTTCACGCCGAGCCGGACGCCGTTGCTGAATCAGCGCTGGACGTCATTACCGCAGAACAGTTTCTCACTGGTCGATGGCGGGGCGCGATATCCCGGAGGTTCGCAATATGGCGTGCGTTGGAATCACGTTGCATCAGGGTATGAGTATTCATTGAGTTACTTCGAGGGTCGGCAGAATTTGCCGTCCTTCAATGCGACGCTGGCTCCGGCGTTGCCGCCGGTGGTGGTGCTGGATCGGATGTACCCGCGATTGCGACTCTACGGGGGCGATTTCGCGATTCCCCTGGCTTGGTTCACCGTGAAGAGCGAAGCGGCGTATCTGACGTCCTCGACGCCCGGGGCGCAAGAGTACGTGTTGTACGTCACGCAGGTGGAGCGATTGGTGAAGGAGTGGTCATTCGTCGGAGGGTACGCGGGCAGCTACACGACGCGGCAGCCGGCGTCGCAGTTGCAGTTCGCCGCGGATCGAGGGATCGCCAAGTCCTTTGTGGGGCGGGCGGGGTTGACGATCGATGCAAACCGGAGTCTCGCCATTGAGACGGCGGTTCGGGCGAAGGGATCGTTCTTGCGGTTCGAGTACACGCAGGCTGCGGGTCAGCATTGGAGAACCACAGCGGGGCTCGCGTGGATTCGCGGCGATATGACGGACTTCCTGGGGCAGTACCGGCGCAATTCCTACGCTTCCTTGGCGATCCGCTATAGTTTCTGAGAGGAGGGATCTCGGACACGATGCGGGCGGCTCTAATCCTGGTTGTGCTGACATGCACGGCATTCGCGCAACCGTCGGCGGAAGTTGTCGTCGAGCGGGTCGCTGCCGGCTTCCACTTCCTGAACGGACCGACTTGGTCGCCCGACGATGTACTGCTGTTCAGCGATACGCCCACAGATCGTCAATTCCGCTTTACTCCGGGCAAAGGGTTCGCGGAGATCGGCAGCCGTGCGGGCGGGATCAGCGCGACGACGTTCGATGCGAAAGGTAACATGTACGTCGCGGAGCCGAGGGCGCGACGCGTGACCAGGACGGACAAGAAGGGCAAGGTAGATGTGGTCGCCGAGCGTTTCGAAGGCAAGAAGCTGAACGCGCCGAATGATCTGGTGGTCCGGCGAGATGGAAATGTCTACTTCACGGATCCGGCCTTTGGAGAACAGCAGGAGAGTGCGGAACTTGGCTTCAACGGCGTATTTCGCGTGTCGCCAAAGGGGGAGTTGACGGCCGTTGCTCGCTGGAAAAATCGACCGAACGGCATCGCTCTCACCGAAGACGGGCGGACTCTGTATGTGTCGGATTCGGATGCGCAGACGGTGCATGCGTTCTCACTCGACAAAGATGGTGTGGCTTCGAATGACCGCGTGGTGATATCAAAGATCACAGGCGCGCCGGGTGGTGTTCGGACCGACGTCGCGGGAAACATTTACGTCGCGGCAAGGAACGTTTTCATCTACTCGCCCAAAGGCGAACTGATTCGCACGGTGGAATTGGGGGAAGCTCCTTCGAATCTCACATTCGGAGATGTTGATTTTCAGGCGCTCTACGTCACTGCGGGCAAATCGTTGTACCGCGTGCACGCAGGCGTGAAGGGAACGGTGTCTTATCTCCCGTAGGTACCCCAAACATCCGCTGCCTGGCATCGGCGCGTTGATCTTCAAGAATGGACCGAAGCGATTGGGGCCAATTTTATTGGTCCAGCGCGGAGGCTCACCACTGAAGGGTTACTGGTCGCTACCCGGAGGCTTGCTAGAGACAGGTGAGACACTCGAGGAAGGCGTCGTGCGCGAAGTTCTGGAAGAAACCGGACTGCGCGTGAAGGTGGTCGACTTCTATGGCCTGTTCCAACGCATCATGCGGGACGCCAAGGGTCGCGCCGAGTATCACTACCTGCTAGTCGACTACGTTTGCAAGGTGGAAGGCGGAGAGTTGCAGGCCGGCGACGATGTGGCGCGCGTGGAGTGGGTCGCGCGACGGGATTTGAAGAATTATCAGATGACGGAAGGGACGCTTTCCGTCATTGAAGAGGCGTACGAACGTGCATTGCGAAAGCGTACTTGAGTTCGAAGAGTTGCGGGCGCTGCTGGGCCGCTATTTGCGGAGTTCCATTGGGCGCGCGGAGCTAGAACGACTCGAACCAGTTTCCGATCGGGCTGCGGTGGAGGATTCGCTGGCCGAAGCCGCGGAGGCCCTAGAGTACCTGCGCGCCGCGACGAATCCGCAGGCGAGCGGGCGTGGTGGTGCGGGACGGCTGCGATTCGACTTCGACGGGAATCCCGGCATGCTGGCGGCTCGGCTGCGCATCGAAGGTGTCACGCTGGACGGCATCGAGATCTACCAGCTGGCGCGGTTACTGGACTTGTCGTCGGCGGCTCGGTCACAGATACTGAACGCAGCTGCGCGGTTCCCGAGGCTGGCGGCGATTGCGTCGACGATGGCCGATCTGGGCGCGGTCGCGGCCGAGTTCAGCGGCAAGATTCTCCCCGATGGTTCGCTGACCGATGACGCGAGTGTGGCACTGGGCCGGTTGCGTCGCGATGCGGAGCGGCAGCGCAAGCACATCGAACAATCCCTGGATCGATTCCTGCGCGCGCATCATGAAGACGGGACGCTGCGCGAAGACTTCGTCACGATCCGCAACGATCGCTTTGTGGTCCCGGTGATCGCGGGGCGTGAGCGCCGCGTAGACGGGGTGATTCACGGATCGAGCGGGTCGGGGCAGTCGGTGTTCGTGGAGCCGCTGGAGACGGTACAGCTCAATAACGAACTTGTGCGCTTGCGGGAAGAAGAACTTCGCGAGATCCACCGCATTCTGCGCGAATGGAGCGCAAAGCTTCGCGAGCACGCGAAGGAGATCGTCGCATCGGTGAAGGCGCTGGGCAGGTTGGAACTGCTGTTTGTGAAGGCAGAGTTCGCTGTCGACTTCGGATGTTCCATTCCGAAGCTGGGTTCGCGCATCTTCCTGAGCGGGGCGCGGCATCCGTTGCTGGAAGACATCCTGCGCAAGTCGCGCGGCAAAGTGACTCCGATGTCGCTGGAGTTGAACGACGCGCAACGCACGTTACTGATCAGCGGTCCGAACACGGGCGGCAAGACGGTCGCGCTGAAGACCATCGGATTATTGGCGTTGATGACGCATGCGGGGCTTCCGGTGCCGGCGCTGGAAGCGGAGTTCCCATTGTTCGATCAGGTGCTTGCGGACATCGGCGACCACCAATCGTTGGCAGAGAGTTTAAGTTCGTTCTCTGGGCACGTGGTTGCGGTGAAGGCGATGCTGGAGAATGCAACCGGAGATTCGTTAGTATTGATCGACGAACTGGGGCGCGCAACGGATCCGGAAGAAGGCGGCGCGCTGGGCGTCACGATCCTGGAAGAGTTCCGCAGGCGCGGAACATATATTGCCGCCTCGACGCACTTGATGCCCATGAAGGTCTACGGAGCTTCGACGACGGGCGTTTTGAACGCGTCTATGGGCTTTGATGAAGCGACGCTCGCGCCGACGTATATCCTGCGTTTGGGCGCGCCTGGAAAATCGGCTGGCCTGGATATCGCGAGCCGCCTGGGGTTAGCGCCGTGGCTGATTCAGGAAGCGCGCTCGCGCATGAGTCATTCGGAGCGCGATGTTTCGGACTTCCTCGCGAAGCTCAACGCGCGGATTGAGGCTCTGGAAGCCGAACGCGCCGAGGTCGCCAAAGAGAAGGCCGCACTAGATCTGCGCGAGGCTTCTCTCGAGAAGAACTGGGAGAAGAAATACTCCGATCGATTGCGCGATGTGGATGAGAAGGCATCGAAACTGGCCTCTGAATTCGAACAGCGCGCACACGAAACGATTGATGAATTGAGCCAGAAGGCGAAGGCAAAGATCGCTAAGACTCGGCGCGAGTATCGGGAATCGGTGGACGCCATCAAGCCGCCTTCGCCCGTGCAAGAAACGAGAGCACTGGCTCCACGGGTCAAGCTAGAAGAAGGAGCGCGCGTGCGCATCAAAGGCGTGCGTTCGCCCGCGACGGTGCGGCGCGTGCGCTCCGATGGATGCATCGAGGTGGAGGCGGGCTTCCTCAAGATGCAGATTGCGGAATCGGACATCGAAGAAGTGCTGCCGCCGGGCGAGGCTCCGAAGAAACCTTCGGGGATTCGATTGACCCAGGGACCCAGTTTCGATGGCAGCTTCCGCGAGATCAACCTGATCGGGCAGCGTGCTGAAGAAGCCTGTGACGTGCTCGACAAGTTCCTGGACAACGTGGCGCTGGCACAAGTGGATCGAGTGCGTATCGTGCACGGTCATGGCATGGGGATCTTGAAACGGGCCGTGGCGGACCTACTTTCAAAGAATCCTCATGTCGCGAGGCACTATGTGGCTCCGCCGGAAGAAGGCGGATCTGGATCGACGATTGTGGAGTTGAAATGACACTGGACTGGCTTCGCGCGCACTGCATGTCGCTCCCCCACACCACGGAAGAAGTGCAGTGGGTGAGTCAGTTGTTGTTCAAGGTCGGTGGGAAAATGTACGCGACCATCGCGCTCGAAGGTCAGCATGGGTTGGCGTTCAAGTGCTCGCCTGAGGAGTTCGAGGAAATGATCGAACGGCCTGGCGTGATCCCTGCGCCTTACCTGGCTCGTGCGAAGTGGGTGGCGTTAGAGGAAGAAGACGCGATTCCTCGGGCGGAGTTGAAGCAGCGCATCACGCGGTCGTATGAATTGGTGAAGGCCGGATTAACGAAAAAGGCCCAGGCGGAACTCGCCGGGGCCTCTTTGAAGAAAACAGCTGTGAAGAAGAAGCGGGCTTAAGCTTCCGCCTGTTCCGACTCCAAAGCACGCGCCCGCTCGAAGGCCAGCTTGCCCTGGTATTCATCCCACAACGTGGTGAACGCGGCCCAGTAGTAGCCACCGACAAACAGCAGCAGGAACGGGATCGCGAGGAAGTTGAAGGATTCGACGGCGTAGTAGATCATTCCGACGAAGAACGTTCCGGCTGCGATTTCCATATACGGCAGCCAGCCGCTGCGGCGACGATATTCCGAGTTGGTCATCTTGACCTTCTGCGTGCCGCCGATGGCGTACTTCGGCGTGCGGGCGAAGGCGGTCTGGTGACCGACCAAGGCTTCGAATACAGCCTTGGCGTTGATGATGGTGAGCGCAACGCCGGCCGCCATGAGAGCGGGCAGCAGCAGGATACTGCGCTTCCAGTTGTTCGGATACAACTCACGCTGCGCGATCACGTAGAAGAACGAGATCGACCAGAATGAGGCGATGATCAACGGCATGTCGATCACAAGCATCTCGAACCAACCCATGTAGAAGCGGACGATCATGACGGGCAGCATCAGCGCGCTGACTACGATCATGAGCGGGTATGAAATGTTCGGCGTCAGGTGGCAGAAGGCTTCCAGCTTGACCTTGAACGGCAGGTCAGCCGATAGGATGCGGCGTAGAAGCTTGATGGCGACCTGCGTCAGGCCCTTGGCCCAACGGGACTGCTGAACCTGGAACCCGTAAGTTTCGACCGGCAGTTCCGACGGACATTCGACGTCCGGCGCGTAGGCGAAGCGCCAGCCCTTGAGCTGCGCCCGGTAGCTGAGATCAGAGTCTTCGGTCAGGGTGTCGTGTTCCCAGCCGCCCGCGTCTTCGATCATCTTTCGACGCAGGATGCCGGCGGTGCCGTTGAAGTTGAAGAACAGGCCGCCGCCGCAGCGGGCGACGTGTTCCAGCACGAAGTGGCCATCGAGCAACATGGCCTGCACTTCGGTTAGCACGTTGTAATCGCGATTAAGGTACGTCCAGCGGGTCTGCACCATGCCGATCTTGGGATCAGTGAAGTGGTCAATGGTGCGGCGCAGGAAGTCGACCGGCGGCACGAAGTCCGCATCAAACACAGCGACGAATTCGCCGGTGGCGGTCTTCAAACCGTTTTCGAGAGCACCCGCCTTGTAGCCGTGGCGATTGGTGCGATGGATGTACTGGACCGGGAACCCGGCGTCGGCGTATTCCTTGCACAGCGCTTCAGTGAACTGATGCGTGTCATCGGTGGAATCGTCGAGGACCTGGAACTGGATCAGTTCCTTGGGGTAGTCCATTTTCGTGGTTTCGGCGAGCAGCCGCTCGACCACGAAGCGTTCGTTGAAGATGGGCAACTGAATCGTGACACGGGGAAGTCCGGTGAACTTCTCCGGCACCACGCCGGCCACTTTCTTCTTGTACTTGAAGTACTCGTGAATGACCTTGTAACGGTGCAGGCCGTAGAAGGACAGGATGATCAGGACCGTGAAATACGGCACCAGGATCGCGTAATCAAAAGGCGCCAAGTGGTGAATGCCCTTGAACGTGTCATCGAACATCGAGTTGATGACGCGATCAGCGAGCGTGGGGGATCCAACTGGGGCAAACAGGAAGGCCGGTATAGAGGGAAGGGTCATCCGTAGTGAGTCAATACTCTCCCTCATTTTAAACCACTTCCGGACCCGATGTTATACTCGGGGGTGCAAGGACCACAAATGCGATTCTTTCTCGACACCGCCAATCTGGAAGAGCTGAAAATCGGGGCTAGCTGGGGCATTTTAGACGGCTGCACGACGAATCCCTCATTAATCGCCAAGGAAGGCGTGAAGTTTGAGGATCGGGTCCGCGAGATCACAGAAATCGTGGACGGCGACATCAGCGCGGAAGTGCTGGCCACCGATGCGGCGGGGATGCTGGACGAAGGCCGCAAGCTGGCCAAGATCCACAAGAACATTGTGGTGAAGGTTCCCCTGACGCGAGACGGCATCAAGGCGTGTTCGGTGTTCAGCAAGGAAGGCATCCGCGTGAACGTCACGCTGTGCTTCTCGGCTGGTCAGGCGATTCTGGCCGCGAAGGCTGGCGCGTACGTGGTGAGTCCGTTCGTGGGACGCATCGATGATACCGGTGCGGACGGCATGCAGTTGATCCGCGACATTTGCCTGATCTACAAGAACTACAGCTTTGAAACGCAAGTTCTGGCGGCCTCGCTGCGCACGGTGAATCATGTGATTGATTCGGCGAAAGCCGGCGCGCACATTGGCACCATGCCCTTCAAGGTGATGGACGGATTATTCAGCCACCCGCTGACCGATCGCGGCCTGGAGCAGTTCCTGAAGGACTACAACAAGGCGTTCTCGAAATAACCCATGGCACTGTCGGAGGTGCTGCGGTTCTTCGAAAAACCGGATAAGCGCGAACGTAGACGTCGGCTGATGCTGCAGCAGACCGGGCGCATTGGTGAGGCCTACATCACCGATGTGAACGAGACGATGCTGTCCTACACCTACATCGTGCGCGGCGTGCAGTATGAGGCGTCGCAGGATGTGGCGGGACTGATGGAGCACCTCCCTGCCCCGCCCGAGCATCTGGCCGGCATGGCGCATGTGAAGTACGCCCTCAACAATCCCGCCAACTCCATGCTGCTGTCCGAGGGGTGGTGTGGCGTGCGTGCGCCTCAGCGGGTAGAGTAGTAGGCGATGAAAATTCTGGCCCTTTTGCTCGCCGCTTTTCTTGGACTGGGGGCGATTGCTCCGGCGGCTTCCGTGCAGACTCTTGTTGGCACAGGGCAACCCGGTTACTCCGATACGCAGGTCAACAATCCCTATGGCATGACGATCGGGCCGGATGGCGCGATGTACTTCTGCGACCTCGGGAACCAGGTCATTCGTCGGCTGGATTTGAAGACCAAGAAGATGACGTTGGTCGCGGGCACGCCGGGCAAGCGCGGCTACACGGGCGACGGGGGCAAGGCTACGGACGCGACGCTGGCGGCTCCGCACGAACTGCTGTTCGACAAAGCGGGCAACCTCTATATCGCCGAGCGCGACAACAATGTGATCCGCAAGGTCAACATGAAGACTGGCATCATCACGACCGTCGCGGGCACGGGCAAGGCAGGCTTCTCCGGCGACGGCGGGCCGGGAGCGATGGCGCAGCTGAATCAGCCGCACAGCATCTTCCTGGATCGCGATGGCACGATGCTGATCTGCGACATCCTGAACCATCGGATTCGGCGTCTGCACCTCGACACGGGCATCATCGAAGCATGGGCGGGAACGGGAGAGACCAAACCGACTCCAGACGGCGCGCCGGTGGTGGGGAGTCCGGTAACGGGTCCGCGCACGTTCATCGTGTCTCCGAAGGGGGATCTGTATCTGTCGCTACGCGAAGGCAACGCCATCGAGCGGATTGACGCCAAGACCAAGACCTACCAGCGCATCGCGGGCACGGGCGAACTGGGGTTCACAGGCGACGGTGGGCCGGCGCTGAAGGCGACATTCGGCGGCGCGGCAAAAGGTGCCGCTGCTCGGCTGGCGGGCCCCAAGGGGCTCGCGTATGGGCCGAAGGACAGCCTGTACATCGCGGACACCGACAGCCACGCAATTCGTAAGGTGGATCTGAAGACGGGCGTGATCACGACCGTGCTTGGCACCGGTGAGATTGGTGATGGTCCAGAGACCGATCCGCTCAAATGCAAGCTGAATCGGCCTCACGGAGTGTTATTCGCGAACGGCGTGCTCTACGTCTCCGACAGCGAGGCGCACCGGATTCGGATTCTCAAGCCCTAACAGCCGGGTGGTTCGCTTCGAACCGGAACGTGTTGTTGGAGTGGTGGTCGCCCCTTAGCCAGCGCTTCAGATCGTCGTGTGCCGTTGCGCGGCGAGCCTCCGCTCCGGGGGCAACAGCCGGGTTGTCGGTGGTCATCTCCAGGATCATGCCGTTCGGGTCCGTCACGTAGATCGATCGGCAGTAGCCGTGTTCCAGCACGTAGAAGTTCGGCGCGGTGATCCCGGCGGCTACCACTCGCGCTTCGATCTGGCGCTGCACCACCGGGTCCACATTCACAGCGATATGGTGGAACGGCGAGGCGGGCATCTGCGGCCCGAACTGGTCGGTGTCTTCCTTGTCTGCGAACTGGAAGAACGCGAGAGCGCTACCATCGTCGAGGCCGAAGAAGCAGTGGCAGTAGGTACGCATCTTCCCGAACAGTTCGTCGGATTCGCACCAGGTGGCGACAAGCGGCATCCCGATGATGTCTTCGTAGAAGTGGCGCGTCGCTTCCATGTCGCGCGTCACGTAGGCGTTATGATGCAGGCGCGTGGCGATACTCATGGGGCAATAGTCAGCAGGTTGGTTGCCACGATTCCGGGCCGGAATTGCAGTGTTTTGGGCCGTTTCGCGCACTCCGCCGGCATCAATGGAAAAGGGGTGCGCCTTGCGGCACACCCCTCCCCGGTCTTCGATCGTTACTGACTAATTGGCGTGCGTGTGGCCTTCTTCGCGGAAGGTGTTGTTGGAGTGGTGATCGCCACCCAACCAGCGCTTCAGCTCGGCGTGCGCGTTCTTCTGGCGCTGTTCGGCACCGTCGGCCGCATTCGGAGCATCGCAGGTCAGTTCGAGAATCATCCCGTTCGGGTCCGTCGCGTACAGCGAGCGGCAGTAGCCGTGTTCCAGGATGTAGTAGGCGGGCGGTTGGTAGCCAGCGGCCGTGATGCGCGCCAGAACTTCGTCCTGCGTCTTCGCGTCCACATTCAGGGCGATGTGGTGGAACGGCGAAGAGGGCATCTTCGGTCCGAACTCAGCCTGATCGGAGGGATCGGCGAACTGGAAGAAGGCGAGCGCACCGCCGTCCGACAAACCGAAGAAGCAGTGGCAATACGTACGCATCTTGCCGAACAGCTCGTCGGATTCGCACCAGGTGGCGGTGAGCGGCATCCCGATCAGATCTTCGTAGAAATGGCGCGTCGCTTCCATATCGCTGGTCACGTAGGCGTTGTGGTGTAAACGTGTGGGTAGGGCCATGGGATCCTCTTCTCTATTGTCGTGCAAAAAGAAAGGGGGAGCATCTCTCGATGCACCCCCCAGTGAATCTACTCGGACAAACTAAGTTGTTACGCCCAGCTGTAGCCGGACTTCTTGAACGGCAGGTCGCGCACGCGGTCTCCGGTGGCGGAGTAGATCGCGTTGGCGATGGCCGGCAGAATCGGCGGCATGGACGGCTCGCCCAGACCAGTCGGAGCGTTGTTGGACTTGACCCAAGCAATCTCGATGGCGGGAGGAGCGTTGACCAGGCGGAGCAGCGGATGCGTATCGAAGTTCTTCTGCTGCACGCGGCCATTGACCAAGGTGATTTCCTGACCCATCATGGCGCCCATACCGTCGATGATGGCGCCCTGCACCATGTTCTCGGCAGCAGAGGGGTTGATGATGGTGGAGCCGACGTCGCCGGCAACCCAAACCTTGTTCACCTTGACCTTCTTATTGTTCACGGTCACGTCGGCCACTTCGGCCAGGTAACCCTGGTGGCTGAAGTGGAACGCGACGCCGAGGGCGCGGCCCTTCGGGAGCTTCGTCTTGCCCCAGTTGGACATTTCCGCGACCTTCTTCACGACCGCAGTGGCGCGTTCGGCATTGAAGCCGCCACCACCGAAGCCGCCCGCCAGCTGCGGAGCAGCCTTCGGGTTGGCCAGGATATCCAAGCGGAACTGCACGGGATCCTTGCCCGCCGCGTGCGCCAGTTCGTCGATGAAGCTCTGGATGACGAAGCCGAACACGTTGCTGGAGGGAGCGCGCAACGAACCGGTGCGAACCGCAAGCGGCTGCACGTACGTGTGAATCGCGAAGTTTTCAACGAACGGCTGCGGCCATTCGGTGCCGCCCATGTTCGCCGCCGTCACCGTGGTGACGCGAGCAGCCGGGCCCTTGCCCTTGCCCTGATTCGCGTTCGGGTCGTTCTTCTGACCGAAGGTGGCGAACTTGTTCTGCCAAGCCACCAGCTTGCCGGTCTTGTCGACGCCACCGGTGATGAACTGCCAGCCGCCCGGACGATAGTAGTCGTGCGACATATCGTCTTCGCGGGTCCACAGCAGCTTCACGGGAACGCCGATCTGCTTGGCGATGTAGCCAGCTTCGGCGCAGTAGTCGTTGGTCAGACGGCGACCGAAGCCACCACCGCCACGCAGCATGTGCAGCGTGACCTGGGCGGGCTGCAGTTCGCAAGCCGCCGCGGCCAGCGTAACGCCGCTGCCCGGGATCTGGCTGTTCGACCACAGTTCCAGCTTGCCATCGTGGAAGTGCGCGGTACAGTTCTGCGGTTCCAGCGGCGCGTGGCTGATCAGCGGGTAGCTGTAGTTGCCCACAACCACCTTGCCGCCGTTCGCCTTGAGGTCGGCGAAGGACTTGGTCACGTCACCGTCGTTGCGCGTCACATCGTGCGGCTCTTCCTTCACCATCGCGGCCGCGTTGGTCGCGTACACGGTGGAGGAGTGGGCCGGGCCACTGAACTTACCTTCGTTCCAGGTGACCTTCAGCGCCTTGCGGGCGGCGTTGGCCTGGAACCAGTAGTCAGCCACGATCGCGATACCCGGCTCGAGGCCCGGATCGCCGTTGATGATGTTCGGCTGGAAGTCGGGACGATCCACGACGAAGGCGTGCTTGACGCCCGGCATCTTCTTGATCTCGTCGAGATTGTGCGAGGCAACCTTGGCCCAGAACACAGGACCCTTTTCGTACACGGCGTACAACATGCCGGGCATCGTCTTGTCGATACCGAAAATCGGCTTGCCGGTGACGATCTGCGGCAGTTCTTTCGCGATCTGGCTCTTGCCGATGATCGTGAACTGGGCGGGATCCTTCAACTTCAAGCTGGCGGTGGCAGGCACCGGCAGGGTCGCCATCTTGGCGGCGATTTCGCCGTAGTGGGCGGATTTGTTGGACGCAGCGTGCATCACGCGGCCGTTGGCCGTGGTGATCTGCGCTTCCGGAACGTTCCAGGTCTGGGCAGCAGCCGTCACGATCATCGCGCGAGCCGCGGCACCCACCTGACGCATCGGCAGCCAGTTCTGCGGAGTGCCCAGCGAACCACCCGCGAACTGCTGCGGCTGATACTTGGTTCCGTCAAAGTCCACCATCTTCACGGTGACCTTCGACCAATCCGCGTCCATTTCGTCGGCGATCAGCATCGGCAGCATGGTGCGGATGCCCTGACCCACGTCCGGGTTCTTGGCGACGATGGTCACGCTGCCGTCGGCAGCGATTTCGATGAAGTTCATCGGAGCGACCGGAGGAGCAGCCGGAGCGCCACCGGGGCCACCCTTAGCCGCGCCGGGACCCTGTGCATCTGCTTCCGAAAGGCTCAGCAAGCCGAGGGCGACGCCGCCACCGGCCAAAGAAGTTACGCGCAAAAAGGAACGGCGATCGAGTTGAGTCTTGTTCATGATGTTCAATCTCCTCTTCCTTTAGAGAGCTGCGTTGCCCGCGCCGCTGTTCGGGTTGGTGGTCAGAGTAGCCGCCAGGTGGATCGCCTTGCGAATGCGGAGGTAAGTGCCGCAACGGCACAGGTTTCCGTTCATCGCGGAGTCGATCTGCGCATCGGTCGGTTTCGGCGTCTTCGCCAGCAAAGCCGCCGCGGACATCATCTGTCCAGCTTGGCAGTAGCCGCACTGCGGAACGTCGGTTTGCACCCAGGCGCGCTGCACGGGATGCGTCCCGTCAGCCGACAGACCTTCGACCGTGGTCACAGCCTTGTTCGCCGCCGTCGAAATCGGGGTGATGCAGGAACGCGTCGCGCTCCCATTAATATGGACCGTGCACGCGCCGCACTGCGCGATACCGCAGCCGAACTTCGTGCCTTTCATATCCAGGACGTCGCGCAGAACCCACAGCAACGGGGTATCGGCGGGGACGTCGACGGTTTTGGACTGGCCATTGACCGTAAGGGTGTAGGGCATGGGCGTCAACTCCTCAGACTATTGAATAAACTGCAAAAAACCTTCGGCTGGAGACACTGGTCCCAGCCCGGTACAGAGTATCACCGCCTAAATACGGATGTCAAGGTATCCAAAAGGCTTAGGGGCAATCAGCCACCGGCCGGCGGGACGGCGCGCCAGCGGCAGGCCAGACTATTCCCGATGGACAATAGGGACAATGCCATGTTAGACTGAGGCTGATCGCACTATGAGCACCTTAGCGCAACCCAGCGAAGCCTTTGATATTGATGCGTTTCTGGCACAAGAGGCCTCCAAGGACCTCCTCCGCTTGACGACTGCGGGAAGTGTGGATGACGGCAAGAGCACGCTGATCGGACGCCTGCTGCACGATGCGCGCGGCGCCTATGAAGACCAACTGAAAAGTGCAATCCGTGGCGGCGAGATCGATTTCGCCCTGTTGACGGACGGCCTGCGCGCGGAACGCGAACAAGGCATCACGATCGACGTGGCGTATCGCTACTTTGCGACGCCGAAGCGCAAGTTCATCCTGGCCGATACTCCGGGTCACGAACAGTACACCCGCAACATGGCGACCGGCGCCTCGACCGCCGACCTAGTCATCATTCTTCTGGACGCTCATCGCGGCATGACGGTGCAGTCGCGCCGGCACGGCTACATCAGCGCACTGCTGGGGATTCCGCACTTCGTCGTAGCTGTAAACAAGATGGACCTCGTCGGCTATGACCAGGAAGTCTTCAAGCGGATTCAGACTGAGTACAAGGGCTACCTGGAAAGCCTAGGGGTGAAGAACGCTTACTTCCTCCCGATCAGCGCTCTGAAGGGCGACAACGTGGTGGAAGGCAGCACGCACATGCCGTGGTTTCATGGGCCTTCGCTGCTGGATCACCTGGAATCGGTGGATACGCAGAACCGTTTGGTGCACGCGCCATTCCGTATGGCGGTGCAGCGCGTTTCGCGTCCGGACCAGACGTTCCGCGGCTTCGCGGGGCAGATCGGTTCCGGCGTGGTCAAGCCGGGGGACAGTGTTCGCGCGCTGCCTTCGGGCCGCTGGACCAAAGTGACGCGCGTGGTCACCTTTGACGGCGACCTCAAAGAAGCGCACGCGCCGATGTCCGTCACGCTGACGCTGGCCGATGAAATCGACATCAGCCGCGGCGACATGATCGCTTCGGGCGATGAACCGCAGGTGGCCAAGGCGTTCGAAGCGACGATTGTGTGGTTTGACTCGCACCCGCTGGACACGACGCACGACTATCTGGTGAAGCACACCTCGCAGACCGTTCCAGCCCGCGTCGAAAAGGTGAAGCACCTGGTGAACGTCGCAAAACTGGAGACCGAACCGGCATCCAGCCTGGCGATGAACGAAGTCGGCGTGGTGCGCATTTCCACCGCCCGTCCGCTGTTTTTCGATCCATACGCCACAAACAGAACCACGGGCAGCTTTGTTTTAATTGACCGAAAGACGAACGCGACCGCGGGCGCCGGGATGATCCTGGGCGCGGCGGAGGGTTCGATTGAAAGCAGTCAGGACCGTCTGGCTCGTCTGGTGCGGCAAGCGGTTTCCGAGGACGCGAAGTTAAGTCTTCCGGCCGACGATACGCAAGCCATCGAGATCCTGCGCAACCTGCTGAAGGGAGTGGTGAAGTAATGTCGACCATCGACGAAAAGATCGCGAAAGCCGAAGAACTCATCCGGCAGCAGTTGGCCGCAACGGGGCTGCCGTGCGTCACCTCCAGCTTTCAGTCCGAATGCGTCGTGTTGGTGGACATGATTCGCCGTCAGCGTCCGGAGATTCCGGTGCTGTTCCTTGAAACCGGGTATCACTTCCCGGAAACGCTCGCCTATCGCGATCAGATCACCTCCGATTGGAAGCTGAAGCTGACCAACCTGGAAGCCAAGCAGAGCGTGAAGGATCAGGAAGCCCAGTTCGGCATCCTGAACCAGACAAATCCGAAACAGTGCTGCCAGCTACGCAAAGTGGAGCCGCTGTTCGGGGGCCTGCAAAACTACGACATTTGGTTCACCGCGCTGCGCCGCGATCAATCGCCGACGCGCGCCAATCTGCAGTTCGTCGAAGAGTTCAAGCTGCCCACCGGCAAGGCGCTGCAGAAGATCGCTCCGCTGGCCGACTGGACAGCCAAGGACGTCTACCAGTACATGCAGAAGTTCGGGATCCCCGAACTGTCGCTCTACGACCAGGGCTACACCAGCATCGGCTGCGCGCCGTGCACCGCCAAGCCGCTCGATCCGAACGATCCGCGTTCCGGCCGCTGGGCAGGCCAGGGCAAGATCGAATGCGGTATCCACATTGGGGCTGAAGGCTCCGGCGTAAAAGAACACTAGACATCGTTCATGGAATACGTACTGGGGTTCGTCATCTCAGTCTTTATCGGACTGACTGGGGTAGGTGCGGGCTCAATGACCACACCGCTGCTGATTTTATTGCTCGGCATGCCGACTTCGCAGGCCGTCGGCACCGCGTTGATCTTCGGCGCCTCGGTGAAAATCATCACCACGCCGTTCTATTGGAAGCGCCGGCAGATCGATTTGAAGGCGCTCGGCTACTTGTTAGCCACTGGCCTGCCGGGCGTTCTGGTCGGTTCGCTGATGCTTTCCGGGATCAAGAGTGACTGGATCACGGCGTTCGTCGGCCTGACGATCATGAGCATCTCGGCGTTTAACCTGTTCCGCTTCGCGCCTAGTGAGGGCGTCGACCGTAAGCCGTGGCTGGCCATTGTGGGGCTCCCCATCGGCCTGGAAGTCGGGTTCTCATCGGCGGGTGCGGGCGCGCTGGGGTCGCTGTGTCTGATGAACCTGACCACGCTGGCGCCTGCGGCAATCGTCGGCACGGATCTCACGTTCGGTTTGGTACTGAATCTGGTGGGCGGCGGGATTCGCGCGGCAGCGGGCGATCTGGACTGGCCGATTCTGGTGAAACTGCTGATCGGCGGCACGGTCGGCGCAATCGTCGGTTCGCTGCTGGCGCAGAAGCTGCCGTCGAAGAAACTGAAAGTGATCCTGTGTATCGCGCTGGTGGGCCTGGGTGGCAATCTCGCCTGGAAGGGCGTTTCCACCGCGATGGGCTGGTAGTCGCCTATTCTGGGCCGTTTTCAGTAGCCGGCGGTTTCTTATGCTTGGGCTTCTTGAGGGACTTAGGCGTGATCACTCGGGAGGGCTTGACCGTACCGACCCGTTCGCGGGCAATGGCGCGGACTTCGTTCTCCTGATCAAATTTTTCGGGGCGTTTGGGTTTCATGCTACTCTATTGTTGCAAGGAGGCCGTATTATGTTGAAATCCATCGGCTTGCCAGAGCTGTTGATCATCCTGGTGGTTGCTGTGCTGCTATTCGGCGGCAAGAAGATCCCAGAGGTGGCAAAAGGCTTGGGCGAAGGAATCCGCAACTTCAAGAATTCATTGAAGGGCGACGAACCCACCGACGACAAGAAGCAGGCGTAGGCTTCCTGGCGCACTCGCAGTAGGAGCAGCGCCTGAATCGGAATTTCAGAACCGAAAAACCCCGCTCCGTCTCGCGACGGTAGCGGGGTTTCTCTTTTGTCCACGGGTGTAATGTGGAAACTTGAGGTGCCGGAAGTTACTTCTTTTTGGGCGGCACGATCGCGTCTTTGACAGCCTTGGCGACGCGGAACTTCACAACCTTCTTCGCGGCGATCTTGATCGCTTCGCCGGTGGCAGGATTGCGGCCCATACGCGCCTTACGTTCCACGCGCACCAGACGACCGATGCCCGGCAGAACGGCCACACCGTTCTTCTTGGTTTCTTTGATCGCCAGTTCAGCGTAGGCGGTCACCAGCGCTTTCGCGGTCTTGTTCGGCACATCGACAGCGGTGGCCAGTTCTTTCATGAATTGCGATTGGGTCAACTTTGCCATGGTCTCTCCTTTAGAGTTCCTGCGAATCCTGATTTTTCCCTTGTACAACGTGCGCTGTTTGCGTTCACGTACATTCGAATCATACGAGATGCCGCGCAGCGTGTAAAGCGAAAAGTGCAAAAACACGCCAGTTTTCGAGGTTTTCCACATGCGGCATGCGCGGGAGGCCCGTCAATCGGGCCTTTCACGCTTCGCGTGCTACTCTACACCATAGCGGCCAATAAGTAGCGAATGAACGACTTACAGGAACAGCTGCAGGCTTTACGTGAGCGCGTCGCACGCGTCAATCAGCGTTTCTCCGAAAAATACAAAACTTCCGAAAATGTTTCGGGCGATGCGCCGGACCCGCATGAACACGGCCTATCCGGCCAACAAGTGGACACCGAACACGGTTCACATTGGGAGTCGGAAATGTTTTATGCCTCTCATCGCCGGCATGGCAGCGCGGACGTGGGTGCGCTCGCCGATCTGCCGCATGACCTGCTCGGCGCGATCTCGGAAGGCGCTGCACCGGCGGTTCCACCGAGCGAATGGGCCTTCCTCGACACCGAAACGACGGGCCTCGCGGGAGGCACGGGGACATGTGCGTTCCTGGTCGGCGTGGGCCGCATCACACCGGAAGGCTTCCGCGTCCGCCAGTTCTTTATGCGGGATTATGGCGAGGAAGCAAGTCTTCTTGCCGCACTGTCCGAACACCTGGCGCCGTTCCGCGTGTTGATCACCTACAACGGACGCACCTTTGACCAACCTTTGCTCGAAACGCGCTACCGCATGAATCGGACGCGGCCTCCGTTCGCGCGCATGGATCACCATGTGGACCTGCTGTACGGAGCGCGGCGGTTGTGGAAACTGCGCTTTGAAAGCTGCCGCCTGGTGGAACTGGAAACTCAGGTGCTGGGTTACGAGCGCGTGGGTGATGTGCCGGGCTCGATGATACCGGCGCTGTACTTCGATTACATTCGCACGCGACGCGCGGGTCCGCTGCAGCCGGTGTTTGAACACAATGCGCTCGACATCCTGACGCTGGCCTGCCTTACTGGCATCGTGCCGCAGGTGTTTCAGAATCCAGCGGAGGCTCCACTGTTGCGGCATGGGGCTGAGATTCTGGGCATGGCGCGATGGGTGCTGCAAACCGGGGACGCCGCTGAGGCCCGAACACTGTTCGAGCGCGCGGTGAATTCAGGCCTGCCCGATCCGTTACTGTTCCGAACCCTCTGGGAGATGACAGCGTTAGACCGCAAGCTGGGCGAGCACGAGAAGGCGCTCGCGGGATTGACGGATCTTGCCGGATCGCCGAACCCGTACCGCATCCGGGCGCTGGAGGAGCTGGCGAAGCACGAGGAACATCGCGGCAAGAATCCGGCGCGCGCGCTCGAGTGGACTCGCACGGCGCTGGGGCATGAAGACACTCCAGAATTAAGGCATCGCGAGCAACGGTTGCTTCGACGACTGCAGAAATCACGTAGTACTGCCGGGGACGACCCGTTGCTGTAGGGTGAAAGTAGCCATGTGGTCGCTTGTTCTCTTACTCTGCCTTGCCACCGGCGCCTGGGCGCAAACGCGGACGATCGACCTGGCGTCGTTCGACTTGGTCTGGACCACCATTCGCGACACGCACTGGCAGAAACCTCCGGCCGGCCTGGACTGGGATGCGATGCGCGCGGAGTATCGTCCGCGGGTAGAAAAAGCGGCCACGCAGACGGAGGCTCGCGCGGCGATGCAGGAGATGATCGGCCGCCTGAGGCAGACACACTTTGCGATCCTGCCGGGCGTGGTGTACGCGTCCTTGGCCGAAGATGCTGGCGGTCCGGGTTCGACGGGTATCGACGTGCGCGTATTGAATGGCGAGGCCGTCGTCACGGCTGTCGACCCAGGCTCTCCCGCGGAACGCGCCGGTGTTCGCACGGGCTGGGTGATCCGAGCGGTGAATGGTCGCGAGTGGAAGCCGGTAATTGAAGCGGCTCGCAGCGCTCCGGTACTGGAGTTGACGCGATCGCTGCTGAATCGCCTAAGCGGCCCTGAAGGTGGAAGCGTCGACGTGTCTTTCGATTCCGCTGGCGGCGCTGCGGCCACACTGCGACTGGACCTAGTGGCGGGGCGAGGCTCCTTGGCGGAGTTCGGCAATCTTCCAGCGACGCGAGTCTGGTACGACGAGAAGCGACTGGGCGAGACCGGCTACGTCCACTTCAATGTGTTCCTGGATATTCCTCGCCTGATTCCCGCGTTCGAGAAGACGATCAAAGGGTGCCAGTCCTGCAATGGTCTGATCATCGATCTGCGCGGAAATCCGGGCGGGATCGGCGGGATGGCGATGGGCATGGCCGGGTTTCTGGTGGATCAACCTAACCAGCGGCTGGGTTCGATGTACATGCGGGATGCAACCTTGAACTTCGTCATCAACCCGAGACCCACGGAGTTTGCGGGTCCCGTGGCGATTCTGATCGATGGGACGTCGGCATCGACGGCGGAGATCCTGGCGGGAGGCTTGCGCGACCTAGGGCGGGCGCGGGTGTTCGGAACGCGCAGCGCGGCCGCGGCGCTACCCAGCGTCTTCACGCGGCTGCCCAACGGTGATGGATTTCAGTACGCGGTGGCGAACTACATCTCTCAGGGTGGGCAAACCCTGGAAGGAACCGGCGTGACACCCGATGAAGAAGTGCAGCTGACCAAAGAAGGACTGCTGGCCGGACACGACGCCGTAGTGGATGCGGCGCTGGCGTGGATCGGGAAACAAAGGAAGCCATGAACCGAAGAATCGCCGGACTCTTGATGCTCGCCGCGCTGCAGCTGGCTGCGGCAGATCTGCCTTCCGGGGCCAGCGTCCTGGACCGTTACGTCGAAGTGACTGGGGGAAAGCAGGCTTACGAGGCTCGGAGGAGCGAAATCCTGCACGGCACCATCGAATACAAGGTCGCGGGGTTGAAGGGGTCGGTGGTGCGGTACGTTCGTGAGCGCAACTTGTATCGCGCGACGATCGAGATGCCTGGGATCGGGGCGATGGACATGGGGTATCGCAACGGAATTGCGTGGCAGGACAGCGCGCTGATGGGACCGCGGATTCTGACCGGGCCAGAAAAGTCCGAAGCCCTCAAGGACGCCACGCTGGATCCGGAGTACCACTGGAGGGAGTTGTATTCGAAGGCGGAGACCGTGGGCGAGGACGTAGTCAACGGCGAGGAGTGCTACCGGGTGGTGCTGACGCCGATCGGCGATGCACCAGAAACGTGGTTCTTTTCGAAGAAATCCGGCCTGGTGCTGAAGATGAGCGCGGTCACGTCCACGCAGCAGGGGGATATCGAGGTGGAAACCACATACACAGACTACAGGAATCTGGGCGGGGTATTGAGGCCCACTCATGAAGTGCAGTCCGTCGCGGGGCAACAGATCGAGCTAAGACTGGACGCGGCCGAAGTGAATGTCGATATTCCAGCGGAGCGGTTTCAACTCCCCGAGGGCGTGAGCGCTCTGCTGGCAAAGCAGCTCCCGAAGTAATCTCTAGGACTCCGGCGGAGGGGGATTGGGGAGGAAGAAAAGATTGCGGCAATTGCGGCATCGAAATGGCCAACGTCCCATCATCCCGTTGATCGTGACCCAGAGGCTTTCGTAGTTGGAGCGGCGTATGTCTGCGGATCCGCACTTCGGGCAAGGGCTTCCAACGCGTCGGCGGCGTGGGCGTTGTTCTGATTCAACCGCTACTTCGTCATCTAAAACGTCGTCTTCGTCCATGACACTGGCTCTCCGAGCCCACGCTTCCTCGAGCGTAGACCTGATTGTGAGAATAACACGAAGGAAAATATCGAACAGACTGGTATTTTCCGGAATTTCGGGCTATAACTTTAAAGAAGATCTTCTCAGGTCTCCATTATCCGTTCATGTCCCCCGAGTTCACGCACAGCCTTCGACGCCACAAGGGAGTGCTGCTTAGCAGCGTAGCGATTGTGACTCTGGGCTGGGCAGCCTACAACGGTTCTACCGGGTTCCGGGATCTGCTGGCCAAACGTGAACAGATTCGCGACTTGCAGGAACAGAACGCGATGCTCGAGACGCAGAATGCGGAGAAGCGTCAACGCGTGGAGCGGCTCGAGAGCAGCGAGGGCGAGCAGGATATCGAGATCCGCAAGCTGAATCTTTCCAAACCCGGCGAGACGATCTTCATGCTTCCCGAAGCAGAAAAGAAGAAGTCCGCGGAACCCAAAAAGAAGAAGCGCTAGTTCTTCAGGCCGTCTTCCGTCGGCGTCCCCGCAGATCCGAAAGCAGCATCCCCGCAATTTCCTTGCCGTGCCGGAAGGCCTCTGAATACACGGCCTCACGTTCCACACGACTGAACCCGTAACCAACGCGGTAGAGCCGTTCCATCGAAAGACCCAGCGCAAATGTGCCGGCCCAAGAGATGGCCGCCTTGGGGATCAAGCCCCCGCCGAGCGGGATTTTTCCCACCAATTCGCGAGCCAATGCGCGCCAACCGAAGGAACTTGCCGCAATCGAAGCGATTTCCGAGCGCTGCTCGCGGTAGCCGACCGGACGATCACTCGCGGCTGCCAGCAAAAACGCCATACGGATCTGATTGACCGTGAGAAACACTGCGTCCGAACCGTACTCGCCGACGGCCCACGGCAAAGAGAATAAAGTGGGGACGACGTCGGGGAGTGCCGTCGCGAGACAGAACAGCGCGTTCTCCTTCGCCACGGACTTGATGATTCGATGACTGACTCGCTTGCGAAACGGGTAGAACAGGCGCGCCAGCGGCAGCATGAGTTCTTCCCGAGCATCCAGAACCTTACGCACGCAATCTTCCGGAGCATCGGGATCAAAGGCGAAGCCGTTCTGCGGACCGAGGAGCGAGGACTCATACAAAACAACGTCACAGCCCGCGGCGCTGCCACGGACGATGGATCGCACGGCCTCGACGCGGCGCGGGCCGGACATGTCCGGTGGTGCGAGGAACGCTTCCATGCGGCCCAGCATCGCAGGCGAGCTCGCGATCAGACCGATGCGCACAGGCCGAGCCGCTTCGGCGCGCACGTCCGCGGGGCTCAGGTTCTTCAGGGCGTGCTTGATCTGGCGAAACAATGTTAGCGACATGCGCGAAAAGCCACCTTCAATTCCCGCCTCCATTCTAGCCCGAGGCCGAGACACTCTACTTGTAGATTGGATGAAAGGAAGCCGAGAATAGTTTCGGTGGTGGAATGGAACTGCAAAGCCGGGGCGACCAGCAGAATGCGCGGCGGCTCAGGGCGAATCGCGAGGCCGGGGAAGTAGCCTGCGCGAGCGAAGTCGCCACGCTCGAGGTGCCAGCACACGCGCATCCAGTAATCGAGAGCTTGCAGCGGCAAGTGCAGGTCCTCACTGGCCTTGAGCTCGAGGATCGCGAGACGACCTTGAAAATCGACGGCGAGCAGGTCCATGATGCCGCGGGTTCCGGCCGCCGAGTGGATCGCCTGACTGTAGACGGGATTCGTTAGCAGTGTTCCATCGATGCTCTGGACGTCAGCACGAACGTGGGCTTCCAGCACAGCTTCCGGTGTTTGTGGATGCGGACGGATGAGCCCGGGCAGTTCGACGCGCGTCGTGAAGTTGGTGTAATCCTCGGGATGCACGGCCTCCTCGATGCCACCGGGGCCGTGGACGAAGACGATTACTTGAGCTCGTTTGGAGTCAAGATAGCGGACACGATGGCAGGTGTTGATCTCGCCGCCGATGGGCAGGAAGATCAGCAGTCCACCGATGGAGAGCCGAGGCTCTCGCTGTCGCAGGTAGTCGAGCCAGATCAAGCCGAAACTGAGGGCGCCGTCGGGGTCGCCGCAGTCGTAGGATGCTCCGATGGCGGCCATCGCGGACGTGCCTTTGCGGAGAAGCGCTCGCGGGTAGGCGGGAGAGAGCGTGTGTTCCAGGTCGGGTTCGGTCGACAATTCCACGATGCGCCAATCGGGATACTGCCGGTGCAGTGCGAGCCGGAACTGCTCGCGATACTTTAGCCGGTCGGTGCGACGACCCGCGAGGGAGTTCGAGGGATGCGCCGCGTCGAGCAGCAGCAGGCGGCCGCGCTTACCGCCGAAGTGTTCCGTGACAAGATCGAGCTTGCCGCGCTTTTCCGCGTGAATCCCAGCGATGCGGCGGGTGAGGTTCTTCGTCGTGCTCCAACATTCGAGGATCGGCCGGGTGGAAGGGCCGGAGAGGACGAAGTTGTCGGAACCGATGGCGATGGGATCCTCGCCGGGCTCGATGACGACGGGCTCGCGCGAGGCGGCGAGAAAGTTCGCCACGGTGGCGTGAACGTCAGTGGCGGATGCGGGTTGCACTCCTGAGTAGTGCGCGCAGGGGACTCAGAATATCAGCTGTTTTCGGGAGATGGCGGTGCGTTCCAGTTCTTTTCGGTCTCCGAAGAAGGTTCGCTTCGGTGTGGCGAGGCGGGTCTGGTCGTCGAAATACGGCGATTCGGGCTGATCAGATTCCCCGGGGAGCAGCAGGGAAACCGCGGAAGGCGAGCGGGACAGTTCCACGATGCGGGTTGCGCTCTGGCCGGAGGTGACCAGGTGCAGAGCACGAGGATCGCTACCATTGGGGAGTGTGAAGTTCAGGGTTCGCGGGGACCCCATGCCCGCCTCGGGCGCGTTGCCACCGCTGATCGGTGTGGAACGGCGCGCGTTGTCGCGAGTTGCACGGAACAGCGTGCCCCATGACGAGTTGTAATCGAGCCGGGTTTCGAGCATGTCCTTCGCTCGGGTCAGGGCGACGCGCACCCGGGCTAGGCTCAGTGAATCCGGCGGCTCCAGGGCTGTGGCGTCGCGGTCCAGTGCGAGCTTGAATTCGTAAAAGGCCAGCGCGTCAGTGGAGTCGGCATCGACACGGCGGTTCCACGTGGATAAACGCCGCGCGAAGCGATCTTCAGGGACGACGCGCGCGAGGTAGCGCTGCCACGTTTCCGCTTTGTAGATCTCGGTCGAAAGAGCCAAGCCCTGAACGCGGCCGAAGGACCACGTTTGCTGCACCCGCAGTTGCTCGATGGCGTCGGCGTCTCCGTTCGGAGACGGACTAGCGCGACGCAGGTAGCCGAGCGTCGGCTGCGCGCCGGAGGTATCGAAGATTTCACCTCGAGCTGTACCGATCAGGGCTTGCCCGCGAATCTGATTCATCGCGAGCGCCCGCTTGGCTTGCGTGAGGTCGCGAGCGGTGATCAGTAACCACGCGGCCTCCAGCGATTCTGAACCACCGGGCGGCGTGCCAGACCAACCGACCGCCACCGACGCATTGTGCCCAACCACAGGAAACGGCATGCCCACCGGGGCGACGCCGCTCACAGCCAAGTCACCGTCGCTGGCATAGAACGACATCTCGTAAGGACGGTCTGATGCATTCCAATCCGCAATCGGATCGAGTACGGCGATCACCGCACCCGAAGCGGTACGCTTCGGACTCAGCATCAGGTCATTCGAGCCCTTGATCCAAAGATACGCACGCCGCGCAAAGGCCGCGATTTGTTCGGGGCGAATTCGCTCTGGGCGCGACTGCGTTTCGAGGCTACGATTCACGCCCGCCACGTAGGCTTCAATCATCGGACGCAGACTCACAGGCAAGTCCCCTGGGTCGGTAGCGGAATTCAGATTTTGCAGTAGCGCATCAGGACGATCTTCGGCCTGTGCGTAACCGACGCCAAACGCGGCACCTGCGACGGTCTTGGCGAAGATGTGTGGAGTTCCGGAGGTGTCCCGGATGAGATCGACAGTTTCCGCAGAAGCTGACAGCGCGAGCAGCAGCAACAGCGGCAGCACAGGGATCGCTCGCTAGCGGTTCTCGTCGTCGATGGAGATTTTCAGCGCGCGCAGGAACTTCTGATCCTGCGAAGTCAGGCTGATCTTGCCGCCCAACTTGCGGCGGGCCTTCTTCGGCGGGGCTTCCAACTCAACATCTTCCTGCGGCTCCGCAGTTTCATCTTCGGAGTCTTCGGTGCGTTTATTAAAGCCGATGGTGGCCTCGAGAACGAGAAACACGTCGTAACCAGACCGCTTGATCTCACCAATGGCGGCAGCAATGCGATCAGAGTCCGACAACGATTCGTTGATCGCGTTCCCCAATTCCTGCATCAGATCTTTCAACTGGTCGTCCAACGAATCGCCTCTTTCCTGGAGCCTCTTCAGCCCAATTCCAGGATACCGCTTTAGGGGCGAGTGCAACTCACCCCTAAAGCATCGGAAAATCCGGGGCGTTTACGCGAGCGGAAGTGGATCCGGATCCAGCTTGCCGGTGCTGTCGCCCAGCTTGTCGATCTTCACGCCAGACTTATCGAGCATGGTCACCAACAGGTTGCTCATCGGCGTGTCCATCTTGTAGGCGAAGTGATAGCCGGTCTTCACCTTGCCGCCCAGCGAGCCAGCCAGGATGATCGGCAGGTCAGAGTGGCGGTGCAAGTTGCCGTTGCCCATACCGCTGCCGTACATGATCAAGCTATTGTCCAGCAGCGAGCCTTCGGCGTCCTTCGTCTCCGCCATTTTATTCAGGAAGTACGCTAGCATCTCGACGTGATGCGTATCGATGCGCGCCTTCTGGCCCATCATATCCGGATCGTCGCGATGGTGCGAAATCAGGTGATGCTGACCGGGAATGCCGATGCTGCCGTAGGTACGGGCGCTCAGCTCGCGCGCCATGATCATGGTAAACACGCGCGTCATGTCGGTCTGGAACGCCATCACCTGAAGATCGAACATCAGCTTGACATGATCTTCGAAGCCAGCCGGGATGCCCACCGGGCGCTCCGGGACGTCAATGTTCATCGCGCCATGCGATTCGGCGCTCTGGATACGTTGTTCCAGTTCACGAACGGAATCGAGGTACTCCGTCATCTTGGACTTGTCGCCAGAGCCAAGCTGGCCGGCCATGCGGCGCGCCTCTTCCGCGACGGAATCGAGGATGCTGCCGGTGCGACGCGTACGAGCCGCACGCTGCGCGGCGGATCCGCCATCGCCAAACAGGCGTTCGAAAATGATGCGCGGGTGATTCTCCGGGATATTCGGCGTGGTCTCATTGCGCCACGAAATCGTGTTCACGTAGAAGCAGTCGCCCGCGTCGCAAGAGCCGGCGGACGCCGAATCGACCGTCATTTCGATGGACGGGATCGGCGAGTTCGCGCCCAGCACGCGCGCAGCGAGTTGATCGGCGGTCGGCGCGAGCTTCACTTCCACGCCAGGACGCGTACGGTCATAGGCATGCACGCCCGTGAGCCATGCGGCCGAAGCGCGCGTGTGATCGCCGGAGCCGTCACCCTTCGTATCCGCTTCCAGATGCGACAGGCCGCTGACCACGCTGAACTTGCCCTTCAGCTTCTCCATCGGCTTCAGGTTGTTGGTCAACTCAAAGCCATAGCCAGTAGTGGCGGGCTTCCATTCCGGGAAGATGACGCCGTGCGAAACGTAAACCCAGCCTACGCGAGGGTTGGTTCGCGTCTGCGCGGTGAGCGCCGGAACCATGGAATCCAGGTACGGCAGCGCAAGCGCTGCGCCTGCGCCTCTCAACATGGATCGACGTGAAATCGACTTCTTAGTGATGAAGTTCATTACTTCTGACCCTCCTTCTTCGCACTTCTCATCTGGAACGGAGCACTCTGCACCACGCCTTCGACCAATGTAGCGAATGCGTAGTTGCCTTGCTTGGCCCCCCGCACGATCTTACGGATCGACGGCACGTCGTAATACTGCACGTTGCGGCCCAAAGCATACATCATCAGTTTCTCGGTAACTGCCGACGCGAACCGCTCGGGATCGCGCAGGATCAACTGCTTCACGCCTTCGACGCCATTGACCACGGTGCCATCGGGTAGCGTGCTCTTGGTATCGATCGGGTTGCCACCGTCATGATTCCGGTAGGCCCCGATCGCATCGAAGTTTTCTAGTGCGAAGCCCAGAGGATCCATGCGGGAGTGACAGCTGGCGCAGGCCGGGTTCGCGCGATGCAGCTGCATGGATTCCCGAAGCGTACGCGGCTTATCCGGGGAATCGCCTTCGGTCTTCAGCGCCGGGACGTTGGGAGGAGGAGGCGGAGGAGGCGAGGCCAGCAGATTTTCGAGGATGTACTTGCCGCGCAGCACAGGCGACGTGCGGATCGAATACGAAGTCAGAGTCAGGATGCTGCCCTGGCCCAGCAGGCCTCCACGGGGGCTGTCTGCCGGATAGTCGACGCGGCGGAATTGGCTGCCCAGGATGTTCGGCACGCCGTACTGTTTAGCCAGGCGTTCATTCAGGAACGAGTACTTCGCGGTGATCAACTCCAGGACGCTGCGATTTTCGCGCAGGATGCTGTCGAGGAAGAGTTCGGTTTCGCGTTCGAACGACGCACGCAGGTTCTCATCGAACTGCGGGAAGATGAACAGGTCCGGATCCTTCACGCGAATGTCGCGGAGGAATAGCCACTGCGCGGCGAAGTTGTTCACCATCGCCTCAGACCGGGGATCCTTCAGCATGCGCTGCGTTTGCGCGCGAAGCGTGGTGGGTTCATGCAGTTTGCCACTGGCAGCCGCGTTGAGCAATTCGTCATCTGGGATGCTGGACCACAGGAAGAACGACAGGCGCGACGCCAGTTCGATGTCGTTCACATTGAACGGCTTCGTGGTGTTCGCCGGGGTCCGCTCCGCGCGATACAAGAACTGCGGGCTGACCAACATACGCTCAAGAGCGCTCTGAATCCCGAAGTCGAACGTGCCGT
>CANIIC010000030.1 GCA_947467395.1 Bryobacterales bacterium | reverse complement strand
GCGGCCATTGCGAGTCCGACTCCGGCCATCAAGAGCGCCAGCACGATTCCCGTCGTCGACGTCTTTCCCGTCACGTCCACGCCTGCGTTCAGATCACGAATCATCTTCACGTGTTGCAGGGTCGCGACGACATTCACTGCCACGCCCACTAGGACGATCATGGTGCCCACTTCGAGCGAGAACCCGGTTGACTTGAACGGACTGTTCGGGGTGGCCAGACTGACTTCTTTCAGGAACAACCCGAACCGGGCGACGACGAAGCCGAAGCCCATCAGCGCCAGCCCCGTCCGAATCCACGCGAGGAAGGTGCGCTCTGCCGCCATGTAAATACGAGGATCTCTGTCTGTCGATGCCATCTCCTTCAGCATCGCACTGTCTAGCGAATCGAATCCCTTAATTCGAGTAACGCTGTATCTGCCCGATCCAAGCGAATCAATCCAGAGCGCGGGCTGTCTAGATCGGCCACCGTGTAGATCGTGACCGAGACGATCGCCGCATAGAGCACGCTGTGGAGCCAACTCCGGGTTTCACGTTTTGCCATCGCCCAGCCCGCCAATACTCCGCTCAATACCGCGACTCCAATCAGCAGCCCGAAGATTAAGCCTGGCAAACCGGTGAAGAGCGCAATCGTACGCGATGTGGTCACATCGATCATGTCGTTTAAGGCCGGCAGCACCAACCGTGCGACTGCTTCGTTGTCTTGCGCCTTGCTCGCCGCCACACCGCGCGTCCAGATCACCTTCTGGATATCCGCTGCCTTGGAGAACTCTCGATCCGCCGCGGCCGTATCCGGCAACTTCGCATATGCACCGATTCGAGCATCCAGGTAGTCGCGAAACAGCCGCCGCATCGGGTTCTGCTCACTCTCCGGTAGCAGGTCCATGCGCAGGTACGCCGTCCCGATTGCGTTTGCTTCCTGCACGATCAGATCCCGTCGCGCATCCAATCGTTCGGTCCCACCCGCGAAACTAAATCCGAGCAGCAACCCCAATAGAGCGAAAACCGCTGCCTCAATGGTGCCTACACCCTCAGAGATCTCGCTTCGATTTCGGTGGCCCCGCCGCGCCATCCGATACCCGAATTCCAGGCTCAAAATCATGCTGACAAACAGACTCACCGCTACGGCTATCGCCCAAACTGTCGTGTGCATCCCTGCTCCTACGCACTAGAATAGTCTCAATGACGCGTATTCGGAGAGGGAATGGGGTTGTCTTCCTGGGGATTCTGGTGGGATCGCTAGCCGCTTGTGCGGAACTGCCCACTGGGACGGAGCTCCAATTAAGGCTTCGCGAATCGATTTCTTCCTTCGGAACCGAGCGCGGAACCACGGTGATCGCTGAAGTCATTTCGCCGGTCGAAGTCAATGGCACCATCGTCGTTCCCCTCGGTGCACGTGTGCCCGGCTACATCGAAGATGTTCGTCGCGTGGGGATGGGCCTGGTTCGCGAGTCGGCATCGATCCACCTGATCTTCGACCGCCTGGAACTCTCCAAATCCTCCAGCCTTCCGATCCAAGGCGAGATCCGTGAAATTGACAATGCGCGTGAAACCATCGATGCGAAAGGCAGGATTCTTGGTATTCGTGCGACCGCAAGTTTCTCCAGCATCCTCTCGGGAGTCGCGATCTCCGCAGCCTCGCTCGATCCGATGCTGCTCGCCTTCGGCCTCTCGTCTTCTCTCAGCGCCTTTCGCATTCCGGAATCCGAAATCTTCCTGCCCGCTGGAACGGAACTTCACTTCCGTCTCACCGAGCCGTTGAAAATCGATGCGCAGTTTCCCGCCCCACCTGCCCTCACCGGAAATCTCGACACTCCCCTCGGCGACTTCGTCAAGAGCTTGCCTTTCCGCACCGCGACGCAGGCCACCGACGCTCCGTCGGATCTTACGAACCTGGTGTTCCTTGGCTCGCGCGATGCCGTGGAGCGTGCCTTCGACGCCGCCGGCTGGTCGCAGACCGACGCCCGCAACGCCCGTTCTTACTACGGCACCATGCGCGCCGTCGTCGAAAATCAAGGCTACCGCGAAGCACCCATGTCGGTACTGCTGCTGAATGGTGCAGCCCCTGAATTTACCTACGCCAAGACCCTGAACACATTTTTCAAACGCCACCACCTGCGCATCTTCGGCCAACCGCAGACCGCCTACGGCCTGCCGGTATGGACGTCTTCTTCCACCCACGATTCCGGCATTGGCTTCGCTACCGGCCAGAAGACCTTCATCCACATCATTGACGAAAACATTGACGACGAGCGCGACAAGGTAGCCAACGATCTCCTGCTCACCGGTTGCGTCGAAGCGGTCGCGATGGTCGACCGCCCGTGGGTCCCGCGCGACGCCTTCAACTCCACCGGTGATGCGCTCAAGACTGATGGCCGCGCCGCTGTGCTGAAGTTCAACGCTTGCACCACCCCCGTCCGCGCCGATGCTCCCGAGGCTCCGGAGCGCGTCCGCGACCGACCCTTCCTCACCCAGCGCGTCGCCCGCAACACCCTGCTGACGCTGCGCAACGATCTCCTTCGCGGCAACCTCATCTATCAAGGATTTGAAGGCACCCGTATGGCCATCAAGTCCGTGCGCAAGTCCGCCACGCCCACCGCGACGCGCTCCATCACCCTCGGCGGCCAGCCGTTCGAAATCGTCCCCGGTGTGCAGGCTCGAACCAGCAAGCTGGCTCCCGACGACCGCTACGACAGACGGCCTACCTTTCAACCCAGCCCGTCCCTGCCCGTAACCTACCAGACCTTCCTCGAATTCAGCGTCAGCGGAGGGTACCTTCACTTCGGCAATCAACGTTTCTCCACCCAGAGGCTCAATGCCACCATCCAGGCGGAAGGCATCGGGACTCTTGCCGTCCCCGTCGATGCGGTCAACTCTCTGCGCAACGGCTGGAACTTGGCCGCCAACATAACCTTCAATGCGCACAGGCACTTTTCTCACGAACTTGGCTTCACCCTGAATAAGACGCAGGTGAAAGTCTCCCTGGAGAATTCATTGATCCCGCCCGGAATCGTCAAGACTGATGCCCAGATTCGCCAGTTTCACTACGCGCTGCTGTTTCATCCCCTCCCCAACGGAGCCCGCTTGCGCCCCTTCCTGGCCTTCGGCAGCGGCATACAATTGATCCGCACCGTGGAGTCCGCGCAAAGCAGCAACTCGCTATTGAAGTTCTCCTTCAAAGAACTGAATGCGCTTTACAGCGCCTATCGCTTCGGGGGCGATCCACCGTTCGAAGGCGGCGGAATCTTCCAGCCCACTCTGCACTACGGCGGTGGTATCAAATACCACTGGACCCGTCGCATCGTGCTCCGCGCTGATTATCGCGAGACGCTCTCCCGACAGCCCGACTTCTGGACCAAGTCCTATCCATCCCTGGTGGCCGCCGACATTGGCGACGGTAGCAAACTCACGCCTGGGCCATTGCAGACCTACGGCTTGCTGCGCCAACAGCGGGCGTCTGTGGGCATCGGGGTAACGTTCTAGCCGATGCGGTTTCAAACTCGTCCTGCCAGCAAAGACGACATGCCCGCCATCCGAGCCTTGGTGCGCCTTTTCCCCAAACAACTCGTCCAACGCGATCTGCCCCGCGTAACCTCGTTCTTCGTGGCCACAGTCAAGGGCGAAGTCATCGGCTGCTGTGCGCTCCAGATCTACTCGAAACGCATCGCAGAGGTTCGCACTCTGGCCGTCCATCCGGATCATCAGGAACATGGCGTCGCCTCGAAGTTGGTCGAATGTTGCCGCCAGCGTGCGAAAGAGCGGGGCATCAAGGAAATCTTCGCCGTCACCGGTCAGATGCACTTCTTCCAACGCCTGGGCTTCGCCACGTTCCGTCAGGAGAAGACCGCCATGTTCTGTGAAGTTAACGATCGCCGGAAAACTGCGGACGTATCTTGATCGTGTTGCCCTGCGAGATGTAAATCTTCGCAGCGTACCTCTCGCCGTTCATCGCGCGGATCTCTAGATCGTAGTCGCCCTGCTTCAGCCAAGTCGACTTCATATCCTTCACCGTGCCAGCTAACGCACCGTTGATGTAGACCTGTGCGTCCTTCTGTCTGGTGTCAAATTTCAGCTGGCCAGATTCTGGATGCGTGTTGTACACACCGTATCCGCCATAGCCTCCGTAGATGCCCGGGTAGCCGTATGGCCCATACCATCCGCCGCCCCACATTGGCCCGTAGCCATAACCATAAGCGGGTCCAACAAATACAGCCCCACCGCCGCGGAATCCGCCCCCGCCGCCACGGAAACCACCGCCACCGCCGCGAGCTTCGGCCGCCGGTAGTGTCGCCAGCAGCAACCCGGTGATCAGTGCGGCTTTCCCAACCCATTTCGGTCCCATACGTCTTCTCCACGGACCCGCCCGGAGGCCTCCGATCCGGTGGCGCGCCCTTCACTCCATTGGATGTGGGACCCACGGTGTGGGTTACGTGAGAAAAGACCCTATCGCGCTGCCGCGATCTTCTTGGAGGCCTCGCGCCCCATTCGGATGCAGTCCGGAATCCCGATGCCGGTGTACGCGTTCCCCGCCAGATGCAGCCCCGGGATCGCTGCGCAGCGGGCCTGAATCTCTTTCAGTCGCGCCGCGTGACCCACCGTGTATTGCGCCATCGCTTTCGACCATCGCGATACGGACGTGTAGATCGGCTTCGTCTTCAGCCCGATGATGCGGTTCAATTCATGTCCCGCCGACGCGACCAGACCTTCGTCGGAATCCGCCAGCACCGCTTCGTTGCCCGCGCCGCCGAAGAAGCAACGCAGTGTCAACTTGTCGTCCGGCACACGATCCTTGAACTTTGTGCCCACGAACGTGCACGCCATCAGCTTCTGGCGTTCCACCTTCGGAATCAGGAAGCCTGTTCCTGCGCGAACCCCATCGAACTCGGAAGCCTTGTAGACCAGGGTGACCACTGCAGACGACGAATACGGAGTCTGTTCCAGCCCTCGGGCCAGCGTGCCATCGATGCCACCCAGCAACTCCGCCGCAGCCCACGCCGGGCAGGCCAGGATCACCGCATCGGCCTCAATCCAGCTCTCGCCGACCTTCAGCCGATACCCGCCATCGGGCCGCTGCTGCAAGCTGTCCACGCTGCCTTGCACGACGTTGGCATAACCGGCCAGCTTCTCCACTAAACTGCCCAGTCCGCGCTTCAATGTGCGGAACAGCGGCGCCGGAGCACCACCCTGCGGCACCGGAGCCTTGGCCTTCATTAACGCGCGCGCCAAGCTGCCCTGCGTGCGTTCCATCTCGACGAACCTGGGCATCACGCTCGCCATGCTCAGCTTGCGTGGATCGCCACCGTACACACCCGAAAGCAATGGCTCTGCCAAATAGTCCAGCGTCTCCTGTCCGAAGTGGTCGATGACGAAGTCCGCCACGCTGCGATCCGGCATGGTCACCGGCTGCTTCAGTAGCTCCAGCCCCATCTTGATCTTCGTGCCCCAACCGACAATCGGCGACGCCAGCATCGGGCCGGCTTTCGTCGGCACAAACATCGTGGTGCCTTCCGGCAACTTCATCAAACGGCCGTGACGTTGAATGAAGGTGGCGCGTTCCTTGTCGTTGGAGCCGATGATCTCGGACTCCATCCCCAACTCTTTGATCAGCGCAACCGCTTCTGGTTTTTGCGAGATGAAGCTGTCCGGGCCGCATTCCAGCACGCAGCCTTCCCAGGAGCGCGTCTCAATGACGCCACCCAGGCGAGGACGTTTTTCGATGAGGATATGCGGAACGCCGGCCTTGGTCAGCTCATATGCAGCCGACAGCCCGGCGATTCCTCCGCCGACGATCGCAACTTGACCGGTAGGCACTGGCCCGTTGTCCGTTAGAGTTTAAATTCGCGCACGATTTCGACGCACGCCTTTACGTTCTCCACCGGCGTCTCCGGCAGAATGCCGTGACCCAGGTTGAAGATGTGCCCCGGGCGCGAGCCCGTCCGCTTCAGCAGTTCATGCACGCGCATGCGCAGTTCCGGCAGCGGAGCGAACAGCACCGTAGGATCCAGGTTGCCCTGTACCGCGGAGCGGTAGGAAATGTCCATCCATGCCTGGTCGATGTTCACGCGCCAATCGACGCCCATCACGTCGCCGCCCGCCGCATGCAGTTCACGGAAGAAGCCCGCCGCACCCGTGCCGAAGTGAATCACCGGCACATTCGCAGAACGAATGCGTTCGATGAGTGCGCGCGAATACGGAGCCACGTAGCGGACGTAATCGTCCGGCCCCAGCGCGCCCACCCAGCTGTCAAACACCTGAATCACGCGAGCACCCGACGCTGCCTGCATCACCGCGAACGTGCCCAGCACATCTACCAGCTTGCCCATCAAGCGCCGCCACAACGTTTCGTCGTGGTACATCATCTGCTTCGTCTTTAGGAAATTCTTCGAAGGTCCGCCTTCAATCATGTAGCTGGCCATCGTGAACGGAGCGCCCACGAACCCGATCACCGGCACGCGGCCCGCCAAGGCAGCCACTACACGTTGGATCGTCTCGCCCACGTAACCCAGATCGTCGGTGTTCGAAATCGACAGGCTGTCGACGTCATTCGTCGTCCGCACCGGATTTTCGATCACCGGACCTTCGCCCGCCGCAAAACGCAGCTTCAGGCCCATCGGTTCCACAGGCAGCAACAAGTCGGCGAAGATGATCGCCGCGTCCACGTCCAGAACCTCGATCGGTTGCAGCGTTACGGCCGCAGCCAGATCCGGCCGCTTGCAGATTTCCAGAATTCCATGGTGCGCCCGGATGTCCCGGTACTGCTTCATGTAACGCCCAGCCTGGCGCATGAACCACACTGGACGCACGTCGGTCGGACGGCGCCGGCAGGCGTCAAGAAAGCGGCTGGTCATTGGAGCCACGCGCATCAAGAACTCCCTCTACTGCTATAGGTTAGGACAGCTTTTTACAAGCTAGCATAGGCGACTCGGGAAAGTCCCCACTTTTGCGCACTTTTTTGTATGCAGCTATGCCTTCGGGCGTCCGCGCCGGATCCGGCGCAACAATTTGGGAGCTTTGGCCGCCAACGACGCCGGCATATCCGCATCGAACCGCAATTCGGGCGTGTGGAACAGCTGGAGCCGTTCCGCTAACTCGTGCCGCAAGAATCCCTTAGCGTGCTCGATCGCCTTCTGCGTTTCGGCCTGCTCGGCCTCAGTCCCGCGCAGCGACAACATGACGTGCGCCCGCTTGTAGTCCGGTGACACGTGGACCGTCGTAATCGCTACCTGCCCGATCCGAGGATCGGACAACTCGTAGCAGATGATCTCCTCCAACTCTTCGCGGAGGCTCTCGGAAATTCGTTCGTGGCGATGCGGGTCCAAATTTCAGGATAGCGGAGTACAATGACTGGCGTGAAGTTCGCCGCCATTTTTTTCCTGCTCGCCGGTCTGCCCCTTGCCGCCCAACCGCTGTCCGTGTACTCCGAATTCGCCCGTATCGACGCCAAAGGCAAGGTCACCTCGCCCGCCGATCCTCGCGAAATCCTGTCCCCGGCCGTCGCCCGCAACGCCTTCACATCATTCCAGATCGTGGTTCAGCCCACCAGCGAGGCTACCTGGAAACTCTACGTCGCACAGAATCCCGAAAACGCCGTCGAAGTCACTCTTTATCGAGAAGTGGGCGACCGCTTGGTGAAAGAAGTCCAGCCCGCCATCGGCACCGGCACCGCCGTCTTCTGGATGGACATATGGACCGCCCGCAACGCCCCGGTCGAACGGATCAAGGTCGAACCCCAGCTCAACATCAATAACGACTGGGTCATCTACCCCATGGAAGCCCGCGTCATGGAGGTCCAGCTAGAAAACGCGCCCGCAACAACGGGCTGGCCGAAAGGCACCGCCGAGCCCCCCGCCGTCATCGGGAACGTCCTTTGTAACAAGCCCCTGACCCCCGGCACCGCCCCCGCCGACCCTATCCCCGCGAGCCTCCGCTTCCGCAACGCCCAGCAGGATAAAGCCCTCGCCGCCCGAGCCCCGCGTGCCGATCTCGCCCAACGCTACGGCTCCTGTGACGCCACCCCGCCCGCCGACGATCCGGAGTGGTACCTGCGCATCCGCGACTTTTTGTTTCGCCTGCCCTAGCGGTCCTGCTAAACTAAAAGCTCCCCAAGCGGAACTGCTCAGTTCCGAAGCGCAAAGCGAAGCGTTTTGCGCGGTTCAAATTGGAGAGGTGGCCGAGTGGTTGAAGGCGCACGCTTGGAAAGCGTGTTTAGGGGAAACTCTAACGTGGGTTCGAATCCCACCCTCTCCGCCATCCCCTTCCGTCCCCCGTCATTTCTACCAATCGCCCGGGCGATGATGTATCCTACACCCACACATCATGGCTCTTTCTCCAGGCGAGCATCTGGGAAATTACGAGATCATCAGCCTCATCGGCAAGGGCGGAATGGGCGAGGTCTACAAGGCCCACGATTCCCGCCTCCGCCGCGACGTCGCGATCAAGGTTTCTCGTGACCACTTCACGGAACGCTTCGATCGCGAAGCCCGCGTGGTCGCCTCGCTGAATCACGCGAACATCTGCACTGTCTTCGACGTCGGACCCAACTACCTGGTACTGGAGTTGATCGAAGGCGACACGCTGGCCGATCGCATCGCGCAAGGCCCCATCCCCCTCGACGAAGCGCTGCCCATCGCCGGTCAAATCGCCGAAGCCCTGCGCGAGGCGCACGAGAAAGGCGTCACGCATCGCGACCTGAAGCCCGGCAACGTGAAGATCCGTCCCGATGGCGCGGTGAAGGTGCTCGACTTCGGCCTCGCGAAAGTCGGCGGCATGCCCGGCATGACCTCCGACGACTCTCCGACCCTCACTCTGGCCGCTACCCAAGTCGGAGCCATCCTAGGCACCGCCTCCTATATGTCCCCCGAGCAGGCGAAGGGCAAGCCTGTCGATCGCCGTTCCGATATCTACGCGTTCGGTGTCGTGTTGTATGAGATGCTCACCGGCCAGCGTCTGAATCAAGGTGAGTCGCTCTCCGAAACCCTGGCCATCACCATCAAAGAGGACGCCGACCTCTCGCGCGTCCCCTTCGAAGTCCGCCGCCTGCTGACCAGTTGCTTGAAGAAGGACCCGCAACAGCGCCTGCGCCACATCGACGACTGGAAACTGCTGCTGGAGGATGCTCCGGCTGCGACATCCAGCGCGCCAGTCAAGACCCGATCGTCCCTGCTGTGGCCGGCCGTTGCTGCCGCCGCGTTGTTGGCCGCGCTCGGCCTCGGCTTCGTCCACCTCCGCGAAACTCCGCCCGCCATGCAAGAAGTCCGGCTGCAGATGCCGAAGCCGGACGACCTCACCTTCAACCCCGGCACGCAGGCCGCAATTTCCCCCGATGGCAAGTGGCTCGCCTTCCCGGCGCAGGGTCCCGACGGTGCCTCGCGCTACTACCTACGCGCCATTGATTCCCTGGATGTCCGCCCGTTGCCGGGCTCTGAAGGCATCATCGGGCTGGCTCCGCCTCCGTTTTGGTCCTACGATAGCCGCTTTGTGGTCTACGGTGCGGGAGGCAAGCTCAAGAAGAATGAAATCTCCGGCACCCCGGCCCAGGTGATTGCCGATATCGGCGTGCAATTCGTGCAAGGCGGATCGTGGAGTCAGGATGGGGTGATCCTGTACGCCAGGAGTACCGGGAACTTGATGCAGGTTTCCGCCAATGGTGGCACGCCCCAGCCCGTCACCAAACTGAGTGTTGGCGAAACCGCCCATCGTTGGGCGCAGTTTCTGCCCGATGGACACCGCTTCCTCTATCTGCGCTATTCGGGTTCCGCGGAGACGGCCGGGATCTACGTCGGTTCGATCGACGTCAAGCCGGAGGAGCAGAGCCGCCAGATGTTGCTTCCCGCCGACCGCCAAGTGGTCTGGGTTCAGTCCCCGCAGGATGGCAAGACTTACCTTCTGATGCAGCGCGGCGAAGCGTTGCTGGCCCAGCCGTTCGACCCCAAGACGGCGACACTGAGTGGCACTGCAGAACCCATCGCCGCTGGCGTAGGTGCCTACCCGGCGGCGACCGCAGGCATGTGGACCGCCGCGCGCAATGGCGATCTCACCTATCGCGCCGGCGGTGCCGGATTGCCGCGTCTGGTGTGGCGCACGCTCGCGGGCGTGGAGGCAGGGGTTGTGGGCGAGCCGGCCAATTACGGAAGTCCCGAACTTTCGCCCGATGGAAAGCGCCTAGCCTACTCCTTGATTGACGCCCAGGGCAACCGGGACATATGGGTGAAAGACTTGCTTCGTGGCAACACCACGCGGCTGACCTTTGATCCGCGCCTGGACTCGAATCCGGTCTGGTCGCCGGAAGGAACGAAGATTCTATTCTCCGCGAACCGAGGGGGCGCGGCGGATCTATATGAGAAGAACGCCGACGGCTCCGGGGAAGAGCGGCTGGTGTGGAAGTCGGACGAGGATAAATTCGCGTCCAGTTGGTCGCGCGACGGGAAACTGGTCGCCTTCACCTCCAACGGCAGCCAGACCAGTCAGGATCTGTGGCTCCTGCGCATCGCTACCAATGGGACGCCAGATGCGAAGGCGCAGGTGTTCCTGAAGACAGAATTCGAGGAAGCCCGCCCTGTCATTTCTCCGGACGGGCGCTGGATCGCTTATTCCTCCCTGCAGTCGGGAAACTATGAAATCTATGTCCGCCCCGTACAAGCCGGGTCCAACCAAGCCAGCAGTGCGCAATGGATGGTCTCCGGTGGCGGGGGAGTCGTTCCCCACTGGTCGCCGGATGGCAAGCGGCTCTACTACCTCGGACTGAATGGAGCCCTGATGGCCGTGGACGTCACCGCAGGTGCCACGTTCCAATACGGAGCCCCGCAGCAACTTTTGGGGCTTAACGCTGCACAGCCGTGGGCCGTGGACCCTGCCGGCGGACGCTTCCTCTTCCAGCAAGTCGGGGGCGCAATCGGTCCGCCGTCGCCGTTCACCCTGGTGCTCAACTGGATGGGGCGGATGAAGCAGTAGCCGGAGGCTTCAGGGGTTGCACTTCTACCGCTTCGCCTGCCCCTCCACCAACTCCACCTCCATATTGTCCGGAGCCTCAATAAACGCACTCCGCACGCCCTTCACCACCTTCGGCCCGCTCACGATCTTCACGCCCTCGCCCTTCAATCGAGCCACTGTCGCATCCAGGTTGTCCACGCTGAACGCGATGTGGTCCAGTGCACGGCCGCGGTTCGTGGCGTACGCTTTCCGCCCCACCCACTGGCCGCCGTAGAACACCTTCGCGTGCGCCGTCGGGTACCACAGCATTGTCACGTTATCCAGCTGAATCGATCCCATCGGCCCCGTCGGCACGCCTCGGTACACACGTTCCGTTTTCAGTTGGTTCGGCCGCAGCGTCAGTTGCAGATGCTTGGCGTACCACTCCGCTGTCCCCGCCGGATCGTCGCTGAACATGTGCACGTGCATGAAGTTGTGATGCATCGCGCTCTGGACCTCAATCGTCACGTGGTCCGGACCATCCAGATACATGAAGAAATTCCTGTCCCGCGTGCCCGTGCCGAACAGTTCTACGCCATCGGTCAGCGGCGTCTGAAACGTGGTGCCGAGCTTGATCTGCCGCTCGAACTCCGCCTTCATGTCCTCCGCGCCCCATCCGATATGAAATAGCGGCGAGATGCCCGGCTCCGCGGGAGGAGCCTTCTTCACTTTGTCGATCAGCAGCCAGGATTGCTGCGTCCAGATCGCATCATTGCCATTGAACTTCGCAGCTTCCCCCGATAGGTGTGCCGTGTACCAGGCGATCGCGGCCTTCGGATCGGTCGAGTTCAAGTGCGCATGATGAAAATGCGTCTGCGCGAAGGCTGAGACCGAAGACAACAACAGGAACAATCTGCCAAGATGCATGAGGCAGATTATATCGACTATGCAGGTGCTCGAAACTCACGTAACCGCCTTCGATGGCGTCCAACTCTACGTCCGCAAGCTCGGCGACGGACCCACCACCGTCATCATCCCCAACGCCATCCACATGCGGAGCTTCGAGCGCCTGGCCTCCGACTTCACAGTGATCCTGTTCGACCTCCGCAATCGCGGCCGCTCGGAAACCGTCACCGATCCGAACAAACTCTCCCGAGGCATCCATCATGACGTCGAAGACATCGACGCGATCCGCCAGCACTTCCGCCTCGATCGCGCGAATTTGATCGGCCATTCCTACGTCGGCCTCACTGCGATCCTCTACGCCCTCGCGCACCCGGAGTCCACCGGTCGCATCGTTCAAGTCGGAGCCATGCAGCCGAACGCTGCCACGCAGTACCCACCGCATCTGTCGAACTTCGACGCAACGCACGCCGCCTTCGCCGAAGCCATGGGCGAACTCTTCCGCGCGAATCCTCCACTGGAGCCCGCCGAAGCCTGCCGCCGCTTCTGGTCCCACATCCAGACCCTCATGGTGGCCAGCGCCTCCGATGCGCACAAAGTCGATTGGTGCCCCTGCGACGTGCACAATGAAGTCTACTTCCTGCAGCACTGGCTCACGAATCTGATGCCGTCGATCCACGGACTGGCGCTTGATCTCGCCGACCTCCGCGCGCTCACCGTGCCTGTGCTGACCATCCACGGCAAGCTCGATCGCCAGTCGCCTTACGGAGCCGGACTCGATTGGGCGAATCTGCTCGGGAATGCGCGACTGCTCGGCATCAACGGTGCCGCGCACGTCCCGTGGATCGACGCTCCGGACGTGGTGTTCCCCGCGATCCTGGATTTCTTCCGCACTACTGCTTAGGGCGAATGTTGTTTTTGCCCGAGAGTTCCACGCAGTTGTACTTCTGATAGGGCTCGCGCGAGATGCTCATCACGTCGCTGCCCGTGTACGCCGCCTTCAGATACAGCGGATCTTCTACGCGATAGGTGCGCGTTAATGTGTCGCCGCTGACGGAGAAGCGCTCCACCACGTGCATCTGCGCGCTGTGCATCACGCCGGAAATCGGAATCAGCACGCCCGGCAGGAAGCCCACCGTATCCACCACCAGAACATCGCCTTCCCACTTGCCGATGGAATGTCCCGCCGTGCTCGGCGTGATCTTCTTCGGATGCTCGGTCTGATTCAGATGAATCGTGCGCACGAAGTCCATGTAGCCGTACTTCAGCGTCACTTCCTTCTTGCTCTGCGCGATCTCATTTACGTGTTGATCATGCGTCCAACCGAAGAGGATGTTCGCCGGGTTGCACTTCAGCGCCGGATCATCGAAGCGCTGGTCGTAGGCCTTGAACGCAGCCTCGCCCGCCGCAGTCATCTCCACCATCGGAGGACCACCCGGCCCGCCCTTGCCCTTGCCTTTGAAATCGCCCTTGTCGCCTTTGCCCTTGAAGTCGCCTTTGTCGCCCTTGCCCTTGCCGCCCTTGTCTTTCCCCTTGCCTTTGCCATTCGGCCCCGGACCGCCCGGCCCAGCCTGTGCGAGCCACACCCCTTGCAGGTTCGGTTGCCCATTCACCTGCGCCGGCCTCGACGCGACCACGTTCTTCGCCAGAGGATTCGCGTCCGTGATCACTTCTGTCCGCGAGAACTCGCGCCCGTCTTCCCGCACGAACGACGTCAGCATGCAGACGTTCTCCTCGCGCCGCGCCGGAGCGCCCTTGATCGTGATCTTGCGACCCGCCGGAAACAGATCCTGCGTCCACCCCAGCCTCTGCAGCGCCAGCCGAGCCGGCAATTCGCACCGCCACGGCGTCCCTGCGAAGGTAAAGTACACGTACCCGTGTGGATTCACGAACTCAAATTTCGTGATGGTCGCCTGCAGCTCCACTGTCTTTTCCAGATCGAAATGCGGAGCCGCCGAATGGTGCGCTAACGCGCTGCCCGCCGCAACAGCCAGAAGGATCGCCGTTCTCATGGCCCAATCATGCCAGGAAATTCGAATCCCGACAGTTAAGTTTGGGTAAAGAATGGGGAAGCCCCATCCTGATGAGATTTCGGCCCGCACGCTATACTTGAACTGGAGCCAACTCAGTGACGCTCAAGCACTTTCTGCGCCATCAGGCGCATCTGCAACTCCTCATCGCCAGCGAAAGCGGCGAAGAGCCGACCCTCGTCGGCGGCCAAGCCGTCATCGAAGGCGTCATGATGCGCGCGCCGCACAGTTACGCCATCACCGTGCGCAAATCGACCGGCGAGCTGGTCACCGATCAGCAGCCCATCCCCCGCATGTCCGAAAAGTACCCGATCTTCAAGTACCCCGTCCTGCGCGGCCTCGGCACGCTGGGCCAGGCCATGCAGCTCGGCTTCAAGGCGCTCAATTTTTCGACCAACGTGATGATGGAAGAAGTCGACCCCGATCGTAAGGACAAGCCCATGCCGACGTGGCAGGTGGCGATGAACATTGTTCTCCCGGTCGCGTTCTTCCTCTTTATGTACAAGTTCCTCCCGCTGTTCATCGCGGAGAAGATGGCCACTTCGCGGCTTGGGATCAACCTGTGGGACGGCGTGATTCGCCTGTGTATCTTCCTGGGCTTCATGATCGGTATCTCGCGGATCAAGGACTTCCACCGCATGTTCGAGTACCACGGTGCTGAACACAAAGTGGTCTTCAACTTCGAATCCGGCAAGCCCGTGAACATTAGGAACTCGCAGAGCTTCGTCACCTTCCACCCGCGCTGCGGAACCAGCTTCCTGATGGTGCTAATGATCCTGTCGATCCTGGTGTACGCGTTCCTGCCCATCGACGGCTTCGTCCCGAAACTGATCGCGCGCATCGTCGGTCTGCCGTTTGTGATCGGCATCAGCTACGAACTCATTCGCTACGCCGCCAAGCATCCCGGCGCGTTGCTCAGCATCCTGACCGCGCCCGGCCTGTGGCTGCAGCGCATCACTACTCAGCCGCCTGACGACTCCGAAGTGGAAGTCGCCATCGACGCCCTGAACCACGCCATGGAACTCGAAGCGAAGCAGGGCGGCGAGCTCGTCATCGCATAAGGAATATCGTGCAATATCAACAAAGACTCGAAGAAGTCGAACGCCGTTTCGAAGAACTCACCGCGCAGATGGCGGATCCGGACGTCATCAACGATGCCCAGCAGTATCGCAAGGTGGCCAAGGCGCAGAGTGATCTTGTCGATCAGGTCGCCAAATACCGTGAGTGGAAGACCGCGAGCAAAAACCTGGCGGAAGCGCGGTCCATGCTTGGCGAGACCGATCCCGAGCTGAAGGCGATGGCGCAGGAAGAGATCGCGCGGCTAGAGCCTGAACTGGCCAAGTACGAAGAAGAACTCAAGGTGTTGCTGCTGCCCAAGGATCCGAACGACGAAAAGAACGTTGTGCTGGAAATTCGCGCGGGCACCGGCGGCGACGAGGCCACGCTGTTCGCCGACGAAGTCTTCCGCATGTATCTGCGCTATGCCGAACTGCATCACTGGCGAGTGGAAGTCACATCGCAGAGCGAATCGTCGGTGGGTGGGCTGAAAGAAGTGATCGCGCTGATCAGTGGCGACAAGGTCTACAGCCACTTGAAGTACGAAAGCGGCGTCCATCGCGTGCAGCGCGTGCCGCAGACCGAAACGCAAGGTCGCGTGCACACCTCTGCGATCACGGTCGCCGTGCTCCCCGAAGCCGACGAGGTCGAAGTGAAGCTGGAGGCGAAGGACGTACGCGTCGATACATTCTGTTCCTCGGGACCCGGCGGCCAGAGCGTGAACACCACGTACTCCGCGGTTCGGCTGACGCACTTGCCGACGGGCGTGATCGTGTCGTGCCAGGACGAAAAATCGCAGATCAAGAACCGCGCCAAAGCCGAGCGCGTGTTGCGCTCCCGCCTCTATGAAATCGAGCTGGAAAAGCAGCAGTCGGCATTGTCGGCTGAACGCAAGAGCCAGGTGGGTACGGGCGATCGCAGTGAGAAGATCCGCACCTACAACTTCCCGCAGAACCGTCTGACGGATCACCGCATCGGGCTTACGCTGCATCAACTGAACCTGGTGATGGAAGGCAAGCTGGAACCCATCATCGACGCTTTGACGCAGTATTACCAGACCGAAAAACTGAAGGAACAAAGCCAGGCGGCATGAAACCCCGGCCCGACCCGTATCAATGGATCGGAGCGATTCTAGGGCTGGTGTTCTTGGCCTTGCTGGCCTATACGCAGCGCGATCGCTTTCTTCCAGGGCAAAACGATTTCGTTCAGCTCTACGCGGGATCTCAGTTATCGGGCACTCCGCAGTTGTATGAGCCGGAGGCAAGCAAAGCGGTTCACATGCGGGTCCTGGGGGTCTGGCTTCAGTCCGTCTATTACTCCCGGCCCCCGTTTTACGCGTTCTTTCTGCGGCCGCTCGGCATGCTCCCCTATCCTGTCGCGTATTGGACGTTCCAATTCTGCAGCATGCTAGCGCTCGCGGGCTTCCTGCGGATTTGGGCACCACGATGTCGTGAGTTACTCATCTTCGCGAGCCTGTGCCTGCCTATGCTCTCTACGTTGCTCACCGGCCAGGACCTGATGTTCGCACTGCTGGCGGCGGCGCTGTCGATCGAGTCCATGCGCCGAGGCAACGATTTCGCAGCCGGGCTGTTGCTCTCCATTTGCGCGATCAAGATTCACCTGTTCGCGCTCACGCCGATCCCCTTGCTGTTCCATCGCCGCTGGAATGTGCTGGCTGGAGGCACGGCGGGCGGAGCCGTCTTGTTGGTCACCTCGTTCCTCTCCGATGGATGGGACTGGCCGCAGCGATATCTCAAGCTGCTGTCGAATCCCGATCTTCACCCCGGCGCGGAACACATGCCGACCCTGCGCGGGCTGGTGTTCTCTTTGACTGGTCAGGAGCGTGCATGGTTGCTGACGGTGCTCTCCGTGTGCGTCGCGCTACTAGTGGCGTTACTCGCTTTTCGGGCTTCGCTCGAATTGGGTCTTGCCTACTCCTTAATTGGCGGCCTGCTCATCGGCTACCACGCGTACCTGCAGGATTGTGCGATCCTGCTGCTGCCGTTCGTGCTGGTTCTGCAGAATACCAAGTGGGTTCCTCTGCGCGGCGCGATGGCGCTCGCCTTGACGCCCCCGCTTTATCTGTTCCTGATGGCCGGCCAACCGTACAGCGCGGTTGTGCCCATCGCGCTGATCGCTCTGTTGATCCTCGCGTCCTTCCGTCCCGCTGAAGCCCCGCAGCCGGCATGACCATCCGGACCGCACTCCTGCAGGGCACCCAGCTTTTGGCGGATGCCGGCATTCTGGAGCCGCGTCTCAATGCCGAAGTTCTGCTGGCGCATGCCACCCAGCACGATCGTGTGTGGCTCTTTGCGCACGCGGGCGACGAATTGATTGAGCTGTGGTGGATCCACTACGGCCGTTATCTGCATCAGCGTCTGCAGGGCAAACCCACGCAGCACATCACGGGTCGACAGGAGTTCTACGGCCGCGAGTTTCGCGTCACGCCCGACGTCCTGATCCCGCGTCCGGAGACAGAGCACCTGATCGAAGCCGCATTGGCCGTGGGTGCCGGGCGCATCCTCGATATCGGCACTGGCTCCGGCTGCATCGCCACCACCTTGGCTCTCGAAACCAAAGCCCGCGTCACGGCGACGGACCTCTCCCCTGCGGCGCTGCGTATCGCGCAAGACAACGCCCGCCGCTTGGATGCACCCGTCGAATTCGTCGAATGCGATCTGGCCGCATCGCTTCCCGGTCAGACCTTCGACCTCGTTGTATCAAACCCACCCTACATTGCGACCACCGACAAGCCCACGCTGCAACGGGAAGTCCGCGACTACGAACCGGAACTCGCCCTCTACGGTGGCGAAGACGGTCTTGAAATCTACCGCCGCCTGATTCCGGAAGCTTCCCGTGTCCTCAAATCCGGGGGCTGGCTGATGTTGGAGATCGGCGCGACCCAGGCGGACGCGCTCAGCGCTATGCTCGACTCGTGGACCGAAGTGCGCATCCAGAAAGACTTGGCGGGACTGCCGCGCGTCGTGATCGCCCGCAAGCTGTGAAGCTCTACTTCCACGTCGACATGGACGCCTTCTTCGTCTCGGTCGAAGAACTCTTTGATCCGTCGCTCAAGGGCAAGCCTGTGGTCGTGGGTGGCAAGGCCGATCAGCGCGGAGTCGTTTCCGCTGCCTCCTATGCGGCGCGCAAGTACGGTGTTCACTCGGCGATGCCGCTGCGCACCGCCTACAAACTCTGCCCGCAAGCGATCTTCGTTGAAGGGCATCGCGAGCGTTACACCGAATACTCGCGCAAGGTGTACACCGTGCTCCAGAGCTTCACGCCGCGCGTCGAGATGGCCTCGATCGACGAAGCCTACCTCGATATGACCGGCACCGAGCGCTTGCACGGACCACCGCTCGAAGCCGCACACAAGCTGCACAATGCGGTGAAGGCGGCCACGGATCTGAACTGCTCGGTCGGGATCGCGGCATCGCGCATGGTGGCCAAGGTCTGCTCGGATCAGGCCAAGCCCAACGGCATCCTGTGGATCCCGCCGGGGCAGGAGGCGAACTTTCTAGCACCGCTCGATGTCCGCAAGATCCCCGGCGTTGGCAAGGTGACCGAACAAAACTTACACGCTTGTGGCATCCGAAAGGTCGGGGATCTGGCCAAACTGGATCCTGCCTTCATCGAGCAACGCTTCGGCAATTGGGGCCTCGCGCTCGCAGGTAAGGCGAAGGGGCTCGATTCGGGGGCCTGGTTCGATGGCGAAATCGGTGAAGGTCACGATCCAAAGTCCGTCAGCCATGAGCACACCTTCATGACCGACACGGCGGATACCGATACGCTGGACGCGATGCTGGTGAAACTGTCTGAAAAAGTCGCTCGCCGCCTGCGTGATCACGGGGTGTGGGCGCGCACGGTCCAGATCAAGCTGCGCTACTCCGACTTCTCCACCTTCACTCGCTCGAAGACGCTCGATCACGCTACGCAGATCGACACGGAACTAGCCGAGGCCGCACGATCCCTATTTCACAAGGCCTGGACGAAGAAACCGATCCGTTTACTCGGGGTCTACGGGCAACAGTTGGAAGAGAACGAAGGCCAGACCAGCCTGATCGCTGAGACGCGCACGGACAACTGGCGCAAGGCGCTGGCGGCTGTCGACAAGATCCGTGGCAAGTATGGGGATGACGGAATCGTGTCGCTGGCGGCAGGGATGCCCGCGCAGTTCCGGGCCAAAGTGCACGAGAATCCGGAGAACCTGCCGGGAAAGGGGCCCGAAAAAGGGCCGATGAAGGAAGCCGGGAATGAAAAGGGGTAAAAACTGGTCGGGCTGCCGGGATTTGAACCCGGGACCTCTTGCACCCCAAGCAAGCGCGCTAGCCAGGCTGCGCCACAGCCCGAAACCTCTTTAGTCTAGCATCCAGGGTCGGGGTTGCGATACAGAATCACCAAAATAACGACCCTCGCGGCTAGGTTGTATAAAAGTGTAAAAAACTTGTCACTCATTTGATACTCTCTGCATCCCTCTGTCAGGGGATTGAGTGTTGGGGAGAACTCCGCCTGCACTGCTGATTCCTTGGGACTCCGTAGATCCGAAGGTACGATATGACAGTTTCACTCCAGACCGTGCAACCTGAGGCCGTCCAGCAAGAATTGGAGCGCATTTGTGCCCACCCGCTGTTTGCCAACGCCCCGATGCTCAAGCGCTTTCTGCGGTTTGCGGTTGAGAAGACATTAGCCGGGTCACCCGAGGTCGTGAAGGAGTACACGATCGGCAGTGAAGTGCTGGGGCGAGGCAGCTCCTTTGACCCAAGTCAGAGCTCGATCGTCCGGACGCAGGCCTTCAACATCCGGAGCCGCCTAAATGCGTACTATCAGGAACAGGGCGCGAATGCTCCGCTGCGCATCATTTTCTCGCCCGGGACGTACACTCCGACGTTTGCCGGGGCGCAGGTGGTATCCCAGCCCGAGATCCAGTAGTCGCTTACTGCACCGCGATATTCTTGCCCACTCCGATCTCTGCCCAGAAGGTGCCGATGTCCAGTTGGCCCCCTCTGGTGAGGTTCGCCGTGAAGGTGCCCTGAGTGTTGATGCCGGTTAGCGTCACGTTGCCGAACGAGGTGCCTGACAAGGTTGCGGGTAACAGCACCGCCAAGGCGGCCGCCGGGACAGTGTAGGTACCTGGCCCAGCTGGAACCGTGCACTGAAGGGTCGTGAGGTGTTGCAGTCCCCCTGTCGTCAACGATGTCGCAACGATGATCCCGACCTGGTCGAAGCCCGTTCCTGTCCAAGTGAACGTCAGGGGCTGGCTGCGATTGATCGTCGCAATACTGGCGAAGTTGGTTGCATTGAAGGTGGCCGGGAAGACAGTCGTAGAGCTGAACGGACCCACATCGGCCCCACCCGTGCTTGTAATCGTGTAGCTACCACTGGTGAACGTTCCCTGAGCTAGAGACGCCAGGTAGAACGGGCCGCTGGGCGTCGCAGTGACTCCCAGTCCGGATCCAGCGGCAAGGTTCGGTCCGGACAATGCAAGGCGCGTGCCTGTGTTGAGGAATGAGTCGGCAGCTCCGGGGTCCTTGCCATTTTGCGGGTAGGTGCGGTCATACACGCGGCAGGCTCCGAAGACAGGTCCGGAGCTCAAGATGGTCCACTCGGTGGGCGTGAAGCTGAGAATCGAGCCACTCGCCGTCTCCTGCGTGACCCCGCTGCTGGTGACCCTGGCGAGGGCGAAGGCACCCATATTGATCGTGGCTCCAGAGTCGAGCTTGCTGAATATCGGAGCCGGCATGGTGGGATCCACGCAGTTGGCCTGTCCGGTGGCCGCGACGGGGATGATGACAGAGTTGCCAACCTCACCGCCGGCGGAGACCGAAACGGTCATGAAGCAATCGGACGTCATGTCGGTGGGTAAAGTGAAATTGATCTGCCACAGGCCGGGGTAGCCGGACGAGGCTCCTGCGTAGAGGGGCGTGATGGTGCGGGATCCGGCGGTGACCCGGAAATTGCCTGCAGCGGTCTGATCGCCGGAGGTGCCGCCCGTGTCGTTGGCCGCATCGGCTCCACCGCCGGTGCCCCAAAGGACGATCGTGTCGCCGGGATGCGCCGGGGTGAGGGTCCAATTGAGTCCATTGAAGCTGACGCTGCCTGCTGTGAATCGGGTCAGGCTGATGCCGTTGTTCACGTTGCCGATGGTGGCCTGCGCCATACCGGAGCCTCCGCTGTTCGCCGCTGCGATACCAAAACTGCGTGCGACAACCGTGACATTTTGAGGCGCGCTGGTAAGCCCGTTATAAGTGACGCGCACCGCGTAGGTTCCGGGGGTGATGGCTGACGGGAGCAAACCTGCTACTTGGCCAGCCAGCGTGTAGACGATTTTCGCGTCGACTGCATTGCCGCCTGCGGTGGGTGTGAAAGTGATCGACGTACCTCCGAACAACGTTTGGTAGTTGGGCGCTGTGGCGATCTGAATGGCTGAGGGGCCCATGTTGCTGCCGAAGATCACAAAGACCGTGTCGGGCGCGAGCTTGGCCTGGTATCCGGTGGCATTGTAGATTTGGCCGGTGTTGATGACGGGGCTGTTGGCGCCGCTGATGGTCAGTGTCACGCTGATGGCCAGCGGGGAATTGCCGGCGCCGGAAGGCGTGAGCGTGATGGTGCCCGTGTACGTGCCGGCGCCGAGCCCAGAGGTGTTGGCGGACGCGCTGAGTGTTGCGGGTGTAGTTCCCGATGTGGGCGTCACGCTAAGCCAGTTGCCAGTGGAGGACGCCGAGGCCGTGAAGCTGAGGGCTGCTCCGGAACTGGTGATGTTGACGGACTGTGACGCAGGCGCGGCTCCTCCGGTAGTGGCGGAGAAGGAGAGGCTGGATGGCGTCGCGATGAAGCCGGCGCCAGCGGGCGAGATCTTGCGGATACCGCCACGCGCCTCGACGTAGACGTTTCCGCTTGAGTCGACCATCAAATCGCCCACATTGCCAAGATAGGCGTTCGTGGCTGGGCCACCATCGCCCAGCGGTGTAGAGGCGTTGCCGTCGATGCCCGCGTAAGTGGTGATGATTCCGGCGGCATCGATCTTGCGGACGCGACCGTTACTGTTGTCGGCAACGTACACGTTGCCGAACTGATCCACCCCGAGTCCTACGGGTCCTCTTAAGGTGGCGGAGGTGCCGGGGCCGCCATCGCCTGAGAAGCCCGCAGTTCCGGTGCCGGCGATGGTGGTGATCATTCCGTTCGGGGCCACCTTGCGCACGCGACGGGCGCTAGAGATGTAGACGTTGCCCTGTGCATCGACAGTGATGCCACCGGGTGAGGGAACCGCGGCGGCGGTGGCTTGTCCGTTGTCGCCGCTGAACGCCACGTTGCCGTTGCCCGCGAAGGTTGTGATGATGCCGCCGGGGGTTACTTTGCGGACGCGACTGTTCCCCGTGTCGCAGATATAGAGGTTCCCGTTACTATCGATGGCGATGTCTGTAGGCCCATCGAGTTGGGCACTGGTAGCTAGCCCGTTATCTCCTGTGAATCCGCCGAATCCCGTGCCTGCGCCAGTTCCATTGCCTGCATAGGTGCTGATGATGCCTTGGGTATTGATCTTTCGGACGACGTTGTTGTAGCCGTCTGAGAAATAGATGTTGCCCGCCCCATCGACAGCCACGCCGGATACGCCAGAGCCCATGAAGAGGGTCGCGCTGAGGGCCGGTCCGCCGTCGCCAGCGTAGCCGAAATTGCCGGTTCCGGCGATGATCGACACGACACTCGAACTGATCTTGCGAACCCGGGCCGTGGACGAATCCGTCGCGTAAACAGTGCCTTGGGCGTCGATAGCGAGCCCGCTGCCGCTGGTTGCAGAAAAAGTGGTGATGGTGCCTTGGGCACTGAGGATGCTGCTGACGAGGAGCATCGGAGCGAGGAGCGCGAGAGAAGTTCGCATGAGCCCTCCGAGTAGAATGGCGCAAGTGTAGCACTTATCGGTGGCGCGTGGTGACCTCTGGGTGGAGTACTCTGAGCGTATGGAAAAAGACGGTGTTCGCACCTGCGACGGGTGCGGGCAGGTGATCCCGATGATGTCCAAACTGGCGACGAAAGAGAACGGGCGGGATCTGTGTCTGGCGTGCCAGATTCGCGAGGCGCAGATCCACAAGGGTCTGAAGCATTAGTGCGTGGCGAGGGCTTCTTCGCTGGACGGATTGCCTGCAGGAGAATCGGGCTCGAACCCTTCAAAGTAGCGGTAAAGCACAGGGATCACCACGAGCGTTAGGAACGTGGACGTGATCAGGCCGCCGATGACTACGACGGCCAGCGGCTTCTGGACTTCCGAGCCGGGACCCTTCGCGAACAGGAACGGAATCAGGCCGAGCGCGGCGATGGTCGCGGTCATCATGACCGGCCGGAAGCGCAGCGTCGCCCCCTGGATGATCGCCTCGCGCTGCGACATGCCGTCATCGCGCAAGGATCGGATATAAGAGACCAGCACCACGCCGTTCAGCACGGCGATTCCCCACAGCGCGATGAAGCCGACCGAGGCTGGGACCGAGAGATACTCGCCGGTGATGAAAAGGGCCACCACGCCGCCGATGGATGCGAAGGGCAGCACGGTGATGATGAGTGCGGCGAAGCGCAGGGAGCGGAACAGCAGGAACAGTAAGAAGAAAATTGCCGCGATCGTGATGGGCACGATGATCATCAGGTGCCGGCTGGCTCGCGTCATGTTTTCGAACTGGCCGCCCCATTCGAAATAGTAGCCGGAGGGAAGCTTGATCTGGTTGCCGGCCTTCTGCTGCAGTTCGGCGACGTAGCCACCCAAATCGCGGTCGCGCACGTTGATGGCGACGACGATGCGGCGCTTCGCCATTTCCCGTTTGATCTGATTGATGCCGTCCGAGAACTGAATATCGGCGACGCTTTCGAGCGGTAGCTGCTGGCCATCGCTGGCCTTGAGCTGGATGCCCTTGATGACGTTGACGTTGTTGCGGTACTGCTCCGGAAAGCGGACGACGGCTTTGAAGCGGCGCTCGCCTTCGTAGATTTCGGTGGCGGCCTTGCCCGCGATGGCGCTCTCGATCACGTCGTGGACCTCGGCGGCATCCATGCCCCGGCGGGCGATGGCCTGGCGGTCGACCGTGATGTTCAGGTTCTGCTGGCCCAGGATGCGATCCACCTTGATGTCGGAGGTTCCCGCAATCTGGTTGGCGACGGCGGCCACCTGATTAGCAGTCTTCAGCAGCGTGTCGAAGTCATCGCCGAAGATCTTCACCGCGACGTCGGCGCGCACGCCGGTGACCATTTCGTCGACGCGGTCGGAGATGGGCTGCGCCATCACGAGATTGACGCCCGGGAACTTTGAAAGTTTCTCGCGGATCTCATCGGCGATCTGATCCTGCGTGCGCTCACCGCGTTCTTCCATTGGGGCCAACTGCGCCATCACATCGGTTTCGTTGTAGCCGGCCGGGTCCACCGGCGATTCCCCTCGGCCCAGCCGTGAGACGACGGCGGTGATGCCCTTCACTTCGCGCATGACCTTCTGCGCGGCCAGCTCCATCTTGATGGACTCGTCGAGCGAGATGTTCGGGACGCGGTCCATGTTGGGGGATAGGGTGCCTTCTTTGAGTTCAGGAATGAAGGATGTACCCAATAATGGGAACAACATCGCAGATCCGGCAAACGCCAGAACGGAGAGCAGGACCGTGGTGGGCCCGTGGTTCGTCGCCCAGTTCAGCATCGCCCCATGGGGCTTCTTCATCAGGCGGACGGCGATGGTGTCGTGTTCGCTGGCGCCCTCTTTGAGGAGATACGAAGAGAGTACCGGGGACAGCGTGAGCGAGAGGACCAGGGAAATCGCCAGCGCGATGGCGATAGTGTAGGCCAGTGGCGCGAACATCTTGCCCTCCATGCCTTCGAGCGTCATCAACGGCAGGAACACCAGGATGATGATGCAGATGCCGAAGATCACGGGCGTGCCGACTTCGGTAACAGCCTCGAAGACGACCATCAGTTTGTTGGATCCGCGCGAGTGAGCCAGCTTCGCAAAGACGTTTTCAACGACGACCACTGAGCCGTCAACCATTAAACCGATGGCAATGGCTAGGCCCCCGAGGGACATGAGGTTCGCCGAGAGGCCGACCCGGTTCATCACGAAGAAGGTCAGTAACGGTGTGAGCAACAGCGTGGCGATGACGATGACGCTGCTGCGCAGGTCGCCCAGGAAGATGAACAGGACGACGATGACCAGGATCATGCCTTCGATCAGCACGTGAGTGACGGTTTCGAGCGCGGCGTCGACCAACTGCGAGCGGTCGTAGTAGGGCACGACTTTCAGGCCGTCTGGCAGCATGCCCTTTGAGTTGATCTCGTCGACGCGCTCTTTGATCTTGCTGACGATCTCCTTCGCGTTACCTCCGGCGATCATCATGATGATGCCGCCGACGCTTTCGGTGTAGCCGCCCTTGACCATCGCGCCATAGCGTACTTCTTCACCGAACTTTACTTCAGCGACGTCGTCGATATAGACGGGGGTGCCGTTGGCCTCTTTGAGAACGATGCTGCGAATGTCGTCCAAACTGCGGATCAAGCCGAGGCTGCGGACGAGGAAGAACTCCGGACCTTTCGAGAGAAGGCCGCCGCTGGCGTTCGAGTTATTGCGTTCCAGTGCGTCCTCCACTTCGTGGATGGTGACGCCGAAGTGGCGAAGCTTCACGGGGTCGACCAGCACGTGATACTCCTTCACGTAGCCCCCGGTGGAGTTGATTTCGGCGACGCCCGCGATGGAACGGAGCAGCGGTCGCGCGACCCAGTCTTGAACGGTGCGACGCTCAATTAACTCGTCTTTGGTGAGCGCGCGTTGGCCGTCGCCTGGGTTTTCGATGGTGTACTGGAAGACTTCGCTGAGTGCGGTGGAGACGGGGCCCAACACGGGGTTGATGCCTTCGGGCAAACGGCTGCGCACATCGCCCATGCGTTCGGAGACCAACTGGCGGGCGAAGTAAACGGGTGTGTCGTCAGAGAAAACGAGCGTGACGATGGAAAGGCCGGGCTCATTCTGCGAGCGCATCTCGGTCATGCCGGGCAGTCCGGTCATGCCGATTTCGACGGGTACGGTGACCATGCGCTCGACTTCATCCGGAGAGCGACCGGGAACTTCAGTAGCCACTTGGACCTGCACGTTGGTGACGTCCGGGAAGGCGTCGACGGAGAGTTTGCGCGTTGCGTCGATGCCAAAGCCCAGGGCGATGGCGGCGAATACAACGATGATGATGCGCTGCTGTAGCGCGGACTGAACGATGGAGCTGAGCAAAGGGGGTGCTCCTTTTCTATTCGGATGCCGCTTCGCCGCCCGAGGACTGGCGACGGCGTTCGTTGTTCAAGTGGAAGGCGCCTTCGGTAACGATTTTGACTCCGGCGTCCAGACCACTCAGTACGACGCGGCCGCCTTCGATTTCTTCGCCCAGGGTCACGGGCTGGAGGCGATATTTGTTGGGCGCGAGTTGCACGAAGATGCTTTCGCTATTGCCGTCGCGAACCACTGCGGCTTCCGGAACCACCATGCGCTGCTCGGCGGCGTCCATGAGCAGCATGGTGGCCAGCATCTGTGGCTTGTACCGGCGCTGCGGATTCTTGAGGTCCATACGAGCGGTGATGGTGCGTGTTTCGGGATGGACTGTGGCCCCGATGTAGCTAATGGTGCCGTTTAATTTGTCGTCGGGCAGGGCGGGGATCTCCGCCTGCACGCGCTTGCCGATGCGGAGAGCGCGCGCGTGTTCTTCGGGAACATCGGCAACCAGCCAGACGCTGGAGAGATCGGCGATTACGCACAAAGGTTCAGCAGCCTGGACCACCTGGCCCGGAGTGACGTGGCGATCGAGAACAAGTCCCGAAGCGGCGGCGACCACGTGGGTCTGGGAATCGATGGTGCGCGTGGTCTCCAATTTGTGAATGGATTCGTCGGGCATGCCGAGCACGCTCAACTGACGTCGCAACGAAGAGAGTTCGGTGGTGATTTGCAGTACTTCGGTCTCGCGCCGCTGGAGTTCGGCGGAACCGATCACGCCTGCATCCAGCAGCTGCTTTGCGCGGGTCACGGCTCGATCGGCCTGCTGCTTCTCGGTCAGGGCTTTCAGTAGGGCGGTCTGCGCGGAGGTCAGTTCGGTGCTGTGAATCGTAGCGACCAACTGGCCCTTTTCGACGTGCTGACCTTCGACAACGTTCAGTTCGACGATACGGCCGGTGACCGGTGCCGAGACGCGGATCATGTGCGTTTCGTCGGCTTCGACGCGGCCGGAGACACTGAGGGTGGCGCTGACAGCTTGCCACTTCGGTTCGCCGACTTTGAGGTCTAGGCGCAGGTCTGGCTTCACTTCGATTTCCAGTAGGTCCTTGGGCGTCGACGCAGCGGGCGCGGCGGCTGAGGCCTTCGTCTCAATACTGGCGGGCGTTTTCCCGCAGCCTGCCAGGAGTGCGATACCCGTGAGAGCGGGCACCAGAACAAGCTTGCTCGAAAGTTTCATCAGTTGGCTCCTGCCAGATCCAGTGCGCCCAACTGCTCGAGAGAGATGAGGGCCTGCTGCCGGTCGTACTGTGCGTTCATGTAGTCCAATCGAGTGCCGCGCAGGATGCGCTGTGCATCCAGCACCTCGATAATTCCGCGCTCGCCAAATTGAAATGCGGCTTGGGCCGCCTGCACCGCGGCTTCGGCCTGACGAATGATGCCGCCTTCGAACATCTCCACCTGGCTCTGCGCCACGCGGTAGTCGCCATAGGCGCGTTCGACAGCTGCGGTGAGTTGCAGCTTGCGATAGTCGGCGAAGGATGCGGCTTGTCGACGAGCGGCTTCGGCTTCCGCGATCTGTCCTTCGCGCTTATTGAAGATCGGGATCGGGATCGTGATGCCGTACCAATACTGCGCGACATCTGGCTGCTGAATGACGTTCACCCAGGCGTTGGGGGTCGGGATCTTCAGCTTCTTTTCCAGATTCACCAGGGCGTCGGCGCGTCGCGTTTCGGTTGCGGCAACGGCTAGGCCGGGGTGGCGCGCGAGAACTTCCGCGACCAGGTCGGGCAGCGATGGCAGGGACTGGGTGGGATAGAGTGAGCCGGTTGGTTCGGTATCGATCACCGGGACTCCAATGGCGGCGTGCAGATCGGCCATCGCGGCGGAGTAGCGTCGCTCGGCGCTCTGCGCCTGGACGCTGGCCACGGAGACTTCGGTTTCGGCGCGGGTGAGTTCGAGGCGCGGGGCTTCGCCAACGTCATACTGAACGCGGATGCGGCGGTACAGATCCACCAACAGTTGGAGGTTCTCGCTGGCCAGTCGAATTTCGTTGCGGCGGCGGATCACTTCGAAGAAGGCCTGCTTCACCAACCCGCGCACGTTCAGCAGATTCTCAGAGAGGGCATACTGTGTGGATTCGCGGCCGAGTTCGGCTGCCGTAATGCGAGCCTGCCGTACCGACGGCAACGGGAGGTCCTGCGAAAGCGTGAACGTGTGCAGCATGCCGGACAACGTCCCAGGCTGGATGGCGCGCTGATAACCGAAGGCGCCGGCGGAGAGCTGCGGGTTCGCATAAGCGCCGGCCGTCCGAATGCCAGCTGTCGCGCCTGCGATGCGTTCGGCGGACAATTGCAGCGACGGATGCGAGCGCTCGGCCAGCATCATGGCCTCGGTAAGCGTGAGCGGCCGTCGAGACGTGCTGCTGGCTGAGGGGGCGGATTCCTGGAGCGGCTGACCTGCAAGAGCTGGCTGCAGTAGGAGGAGAAGGGCAACAGTAACTGTAGCTCCGGTAGGGAGTAGAGGCATCTGGTATTGGGACCTAACCCAAGCCTAAGTCAGGAGAGCAACGGAGCAGCATCCCGTGCTTAGGGTACTTTCAAAGTATTGAAACCAAACGGTATTTATATTTTAGATGCGAATCGCTCTACGGGGGATTCTAAAAAGCTCAGGACTGGGAGGGAAAAAGGCAACTAGGCCTTTAAGGGAGTAATCTAAGCTTATCCAAGGGATGCCTGCCCGCGCAACTCTGCGGGGAGTAGTTTGGCGATACTGAAAGGCAGGAGCGTTTCGATGAAAAAAGTCTCGATGGTCACGGCGGCGCTATTTTTGGCGGCGTGCAGTGATACAGCGCAGTCGCAGATGGCGGAAGTTTCTGGCGAACGGATTCGCGCGCATGTGAAGTTCCTGTCCAGCGATCTTCTCGAAGGCCGCGCTCCGGGCTCGCGCGGTGGCGATTTGGCGACCGACTATATCGCGACACAGTTTGCGTTGGTGGG
>CANIIC010000029.1 GCA_947467395.1 Bryobacterales bacterium | reverse complement strand
TTGCTTGGGCCATTGCGATTGTTGGTACGCTGGTGATTCTGAAGATCGTCGATTCGGTCTTTGGCCTCCGCACTACCGACGCTGAAGAGACCGAAGGCCTCGACCTCAGCATGCACGGCGAAGAAGGCTACCACATGGAAGGGTAGTCCGGCTTCGGACAACAAGAATTCCTCGAGGAGAAAACGATGAAGCGAATCGAAGCAATCATTCAGCCACACAAGCTGGACGACGCCAAAGAAGCCTTGAAGAGCATCGGCATCGATGGCATGACGATCACCGAAGTCCGCGGCCACGGCCGCCAGAAGGGTCACACCGAGACCTATCGCGGCATGGAATATAAGGTGGACCTGCTGCCGAAAGTGAAGCTGGAAATGGTGGTTCCCGACGCGCGTTTGGAAGAGACCCTGCGCACGCTGTCCACAGCAGCCCGCACCGGCAAGATCGGTGACGGCAAGATCTTTGTGTACGACGTCGCGGATGCGATCCGCATCCGCAACGACGACCGAGGGGAATCCGCATTGTGATCGACCAGGCGGTCAATCCGCCGTTGGATCCTGTTGCGGTCCAGCAGGCCATGGCCGCCCGCACAGCCGAAGTTGACCGTAGTGTTTTGGCAGCGTTCGCCGAGTTCGTCGCGCCGCGGTATTCCTCTGGGCTTGCGTTGGTGGCAGTGGGTGGGTTTGGGCGGAAGGAACTCTTCCCATACTCTGACGTGGACCTTTTGGTTCTGGTCGATACGGAGAAGAACATCCCGGAACGCGGAGTATTGTCTCCGTTCCTGCAGAAATTGTGGGATCTGTCGCTGCGCCCCAGCCATTCCGTGCATCCCTTGGCAGACTGTGTCGCGGAACACGCGGACAATGCCGAATTCACCATCAGTTTGCTAGATCACCGTTTTCTAGGCGGTGACGCTGCGCTGTACACCGACCTGTCTCAGAAGTTTTCCCAGTTCCGCGGCCGTCGCGGACCCGCTGTTGCCAAGCAACTGGTGACGCTGTCCGACGAACGCCGCGCGAAGTTCCAGAAGACGATCTATCAACTGGAGCCGAACATCAAGGAGACGCCCGGTGGTCTTCGGGATTTGCAGACGGCGCGTTGGCTCCAGATGCTGGATCCGCACGGAGCTCTGCCGGACCTTGATCCGGCATTCCACTTTCTGGCGGGCATTCGATGGCGTCTGCACGAAGCTGCGGGCCGCGATCAGAACGGCCTCACCTTTGAAATGCAGGACTCCTTGAGCGATCAGCCCGAGGTGTTGATGCGTGACTACTTTCGTCACACGCGCTTGGTGGATCGCACCGTGCGGCATGCGATGGAGGCGTCTTCGGAGCGCTCGGGAGAACTGTTGCGGCGCTTCCATGAATGGCGCTCTCGCTTGTCGACGCCGGATTTTACGGTGTCGCGCGATCGCGTTCTGCTGCGCTCGCAGAAGCCTCCCAGTGGCTTGCAGTTGTTCGAGTTCGCCGGACGCCACGGTCTGCGCCTTGCTGGCGATACTGTGGAGCGATTACAAGGATTTGTTCCGGAAGCCAAGTGGGAAGACTGGAAACGGTTACTCAACTTGCCCAAGCCTGGCGCAGGGCTGCGCGCGATGCAGGAAGCCGGGGTGTTGGCCGCGGCGATTCCGGAGTGGCACAACATCGAATGTCTGGTCACGCGCGATTACTACCATCGCTACACCGTCGATGAACACACGCTGGTTGCAGTAGAAGCGCTGGAGGACATCCAGGATGGACGCTTTGCCGCGTTAATGAGCGGCATTGACGATCCGGCGTTGATCCGCTTCTCTCTGCTGCTGCACGATATCGGTAAAGGCACCGGCCGCGATCATTCGGAAGTATCGCTGGAGGTAGCCGAGGCGGTATTGGATCGCCTGGGTGCTCCGCAGATGGACCGCGACGCGGTGACTTATCTGGTCCGGTATCACTTGGCGCTGTCCAGTGTGATGAATTCGCGCGATCTGGCCGATCCTGCGACGGCGCGCGCGCTGGCCGATAGCGTGGGGACCGTCGAGCGCTTGAAACTGCTGACGATGCTGACCTACGCTGATATCAGCGCCGTCAATCCGCAGGCCATGAGTCCGTGGCGCCTGGAGCAGCTTTGGCAGGCCTACGCGGTGGCCCATGCCGAGTTTACGCGCGAGTTGGCCAGCGAGCGCATCCATGATGCCGAGGGCGTCGCGCCGGAACGCGCCAAATTCCTGGAGGGGCTGCCGACCCGCTACCTCCGCACACATACTGTTGCCGAAGTGGACGCCCATTTCTCGCTCTTCAAGGCTCTGGCATCCCGTCCGGTTGCTCTGGAGATTGAGCACCTAAAGGGCGTACACCGCCTGACGCTGCTGACTAAAGACAAGCCTGGTTTGTTTACGGGCGTCGCGGGAGCCATCTCCAGTTTCGGCCTGGACATCGTGAAGGCGGAGGCGTTTTCGAATGCCGATGGCGTGGTGCTGGATACGTTCACCTTCACCGATCCGCATCGCACGCTGGAACTGAACCCTTCAGAAGTCGATCGCTTGCGTGGCGTGGTTCGGAATGTCGTGGAAGGCAAGCAGGACGTGCGGGCTCTCTTACGCGGCCGTGCCAAACCGTTGCTGCCTTCGCGTGCGAAGGTGCCGCCTCGCGTGTTGTTCCGGGATGAAGCAACGGAAGTCGCGACGCTAGTGGAAATTGTGGCGCAGGACCGTCCGGGCCTGTTGCACGATTTGGCGGATGCTATCTCCGGTGCCGGCTGCAATATCGAAGTGGTGATGATCGACACGGAAGCGCACAAAGCGCTCGACGTGTTCTACGTCACCCATCAAGGTGCGAAGCTGAGTCCTGCGATTCAGGAAGATTTGCAGGCACGCTTGCTGGCTGCATGCGCCGGCGGCCGGTAACTACACGGACTAAACGACGCGGAGTGTGTCGGTCGGAAATTCGATCGACCACTCTTTCGTTTCGTGAACCTGTTCCCACACTGCGCGGGGCATGTCGACCGCGATGTTGCCCGCGAACTCCAATCGCATCGAGTTCGGGCGCTCGGTGACGCGCTCGAGCACGGCGTGAATCTGGTTCGGGGTCAAGCGGCTCTCGCGCGGAACAGCGGTCAGTTGCTCTGGCCGGACGCATAGCGTGACGCGATCCCCTTTGAGATGGCCCTTGAAATACGGACCTTCCAACTCAAATTGCCCCAGCAGGATCTTGCTGGTATTGCGGCCTGGATCGAGGATCTTGATTTCGGCGGGTAGCAGATTGAAGCGGCCCAACAATTTCGCTACGTCGATATTCGCGGGTTGATCCAACACTGAGTGCGGCGTCCCGCTCTGCACGATTTTGCCGTCGCGGAGCACCAGCATCTCATCGCCCAGCTCAAAACACTCATCCAAATCGTGGGTGACCAACAATACGGGAATCTCGAACTTCTGCCGGACTTGGCGGAGAGTTTCATATAACTCAGCGCGTAGAGGAGCATCCAGACCTTGTGCCGGTTCATCCAGCAACAGCAGTTTCGGCCCACCGATGAGTGCCCGTGCGATGGAACACCGTTGCCGTTGTCCGCCGGAGACTTGATGCGGCTTGCGACCAGCGGCGTCTGCGAGGTGAAACTGTTCCAGCATCTCATTCACATGGCGGTGCCGATCCAGCCGGGGCCGCCGTTCCGCTGCGAAGGCCAGATTCTCGCGTAATGTCATGTGCGGGAACAGCGCGTAGTTCTGAAATACGTAGCCGCAGTTGCGATCCTGCGGGACCAGATGCACGTTGCTCGCGCCGTCGTACAGGATCTGATCGTCCAGCAGGATGCGGCCTTCATCGGAATGAAGGAAGCCTGCGATCAGGTCGAGTGTCAGCGTCTTCCCCGATCCGCTGGGGCCGAACAGCACTGTCACGCCGGACTGCGTTTCAAACTCCAGATCCAAGGCAAACGCCGCCGAATCGGGACGGGCGGGGAACGCCTTCTTCAATCGAACCTGCATCATGACTGGCGCGGCTCCAGTCGTTTCGCGAGAGCGAGGATGATGAGCGCGGCGGCGGAGATCACCAGCACCAGCGTGCGAGCGACCGCGGTGTTGCCGCTTTCGACCGCTTCATAGATGGCGACCGCGACGGTCTGCGTGCTGCCCGGGATGCTGCCCGCGACCATCAGCGTGACGCCGAAGTCCCCAAGAGATCGCGCGAAGGCCAAGGCCACGGCAGCGAAGATCGACCGTTGCGCCAGTGGCAGCGTGACCTTCCAGAACAATCGCCATTCCGAAGCGCCCAACGTACGCGCGGCCCGTTCGTAACTGTGATCGACGCTTTCCAGCGCAGCTCGCGCGGACTTCACCAGCAAGGGGAGGGAGTGCAGTAGCGCCGCGATCACCGCCGCCTTCCATGTGAACACCAGTGGCGATCCGAACACGCCTTCCCACGCCCGGCCGAACAAGCTGGTGCGTCCAATGACCACCAATAAGTAGTAGCCGAGCACCGTTGGGGGCAGCACCAGCGGCAGGGTGATCACTGCGTCCAGCACTTCTTTACCGCGGAATTCGCGATTTGCCAGGACGTAAGCCAGCCACAGTCCCAATGCCAGCGCGACAGCGGTGGAGAGGAACGCCACTCGCAAACTGAGCCACAGCGGGAACCAGTCGATCGGCATGGAAGAAACAATTATCGCATGCCGTGTTTTATGCTGCCGTAGGGTTATTTCGTGAGTTCGGCGCGCATGCGCTTCGCGTCGGCTTCGGTGACCCACTTGCCGGCCACCATCTTGTCGATGGCGTCGTTCACCTTCTTCACGTAGTTGGTGTGGTTGCCGTACAGCTTCTCGAGTTCGGTCCAGCTCAGCGGCTTTGTGCTGCCGAACTCGCGGCAATTGCCCGGGCCGCCCGATGCCGTCGTGTAGCGCGCGACGGGAACATCGGAATACGGGCTGCGAATCCCGCCCTGACCGATGCCGTACTCATTCACCGGCATCTTGCCCGCCGCGTCGAGCACCATGCGCTCGCCCTTCGGCGGAGCGATACCATCCTTCACCCAGCGTTCCAGATGCCAGAAGCCGGCGTTGAAGGCGTAACTCAGCAGCTTCTCTTCCTGTAGGTTGATCTCCGGCTCGCAGCGCGCGTTGAACGGCCAGTCCGGGGTGCCCTGCGCTCCACCGACGGCCGTCTGGTCCGCGAACGAGGCCAAGCCCGTGTACGCGTGCTTGTCGATATGTGCGGCCATCGCGTATTCGAAGCGGCGATGACGTCCGTTCGGAGCATCGCTGTCCGGCAAGCGCGACCACGCCATGCCCTCGACTTCGCCCTGCGCCAACACCGTGATGGTCGGTACGTCCACGCCTTTCAGCATCCTGCGCGGATCGTTATTCGCCAGCGCGCGCGTGCAGGAGTTAATGTTGCCCGGTGCGTTCAGAACCTTGATCAGGTAGCCGTCGTAGGTCGGCTTGCCGCCTTCCAGGCGTTTCACGCTGTGCAGCGCGTTGATGTAGGTGACCATACCCGTGTCTTGCGTGGTCAGGAACACGCGAGCGACATTGAACCGGGCCAGCGGCATCCCTGCGGACTTGCTCTTCAATGCCGCCGCCACCTGCGCGAACATGTCGTACCGCATGCCGTCTTCCGATTCGCCCGGGCAGGCCTTGCTGGCGTTGTTGAACTCCAGCGAGCCGTAGCGCGCCGCATCGAACTTCTTCATCGAAGCTACCGACGCCGGCATCCCGATCTGCACCCATGCGTGGCCCGAATCCAGGATGTATTCTTTCGAGAAGCCCCAGATCATCGGCCAGTCAAAGCGCCGCGCGATGTTCGGAATCTCGGTGATCACCGTGCCGCTGAACTTCGCCGGATCCGCCGGACGCCGCACCACGATGCGCGTCGTGTACGGATTGTTCGCGCCTTTGACCGTGAGTTGCCCGTCGGAAGGCCAGTCATAGACGTTGGCCGTTCCCGAGATCAGGAACTCTTCTTCGACGTAGCCAGACTTCGACAAGTCCATCGGCGTGAGGTTGCTCTTCGCCTCACCGAAGATGTGCGATTTGTCGGTGACCGGCACCGGTCCACTCACTTTCGGGACAGGGACAACATCCTGGGCACACACGGCCATGGCCAAACACGCGAACGGGAGCAATCGTTGCAGCATAAGGAACAGTATACGCGCGCTACTTGTCGTCGGTGTAGATCCTCTGCACCATCCCGTTCACCCCGGCCACATTCGCCCAGTCCGGATTCGCCACCCACTCTGGGTACGCGGAGCGGAAGTAGTCGGTCATGCGGGTGCCTGCCTCGGCCACCGCGACGCCTTGGCGCTTCAGCGCTAGCGTCCGTATCCGCATGTCGGTGATAAACGCCTTCTCCTGTGCGATCAGCGATCCATCGCCCACGCGCGAATGGGTCGGCACCACAATGGTTGGCTTCAGCTGATCCAGCCGGTCGAGAACGCGAATCCAGCTTTCGAACCCACCGCCCGCGGCCGCGACCGCCGGCACTACCTTGTTCTGCACCACGTCTCCGGTGATCAGCACCCGGTCTTGCTCCACAAAAATCATCTGATCGCCTTCGGTGTGCGCCGGGCCGTAGTACAGCAGCCGCACCGAAACGCCGCCCAAGTCGAGGCGCATCGACTCATCAAACGTCACGTCCGGCGTCCGCAGTTTGTTCACGCCCTCTAGGAACGCCCCGAACTCCGCGTTGCCCTTGAAGCGAGCTAGGATCGCATCGCCGTCCTTGTCCAATTCCCGCTGCTGCGCCGCCGCCCGCAGGATCACCGTGTCTGCGGGAAACCCACCGTCCCCGGCCGCATGCTCCGGATGAAAGTGCGTAGTCGTGAGGAACAGCTTCTTTCCCGGCGCTAACTGTTTGGCCGCATCCGCTACGACCTTCCCATTGGCCGGCCCTAACCCCGTGTCGATCGCCAGAATCCCCGTGTTGCCCGTTACAAAGACGATCGCCGGGAAGCCCCAGATCTCCTGCACATGCTCGGAAACCTCGGTCACGGTGGAGGTCAACTTCGGGCCCGGGCGCTGCGCAAAGGCGACCGCGCCGGCGAGAGTCAGCAACGCTAGGATTCGCATGGGTCCAGCATCGCACACCCCCAGAAACACTTCGGGCCTCCGAACACCGAAGCGTTGGAGGCCCGAAAGTCTTGAATAGGGAAGGGAACTAGCTGACGCTATCGGCCAGCACGCGCACCTGGTTGTCGCGAACTTCCAGGTACCCGCCGGCGATCGTGAACGATTCCGTTTTGCCGCCGGTGGTCACTTTCAGTTCGCCTTGGCCCAGTTCGCTCAACATCGCCGCGTGGCCCGTCAGGATGCCGAGGTAGCCATCCTTGCCGGGAATTTCGGCGTAGTCAGCCTGCTTGCTGGCGACCAGCTTCTCGGGCGTGGTGATTTCGATCTGGAAGGCCATGGTTACTGACCCTTCTTCTTCATTTCTTCCCAGGTTTCGAGCACGTCATCGATCGAACCCTTCATGTAGAACGCCTGCTCCGGAATTTCGTCGTGCTTACCTTCCACGACTTCCTTGAAGCTGCGCACCGTGTCGGCGACCTTCACGTACTTGCCCTTCAGGCCCGTGAACGCTTCGGCGACGTTGAACGGCTGCGACAGGAAGCGCTGGATCTTACGAGCGCGCGCCACGGTCGCCTTATCTTCGTCGGACAGTTCGTCCACACCCAGAATCGCGATGATGTCCTGCAGATCCTTGTAACGCTGCAGAATCTGCTTCACGGCCTGCGCCACGTCATAATGCTCCTGACCGATGATGCGCGGATCCAGAATGCGCGAGGTCGAAGCCAGCGGATCGACGGCCGGGTAGATGCCCATTTCCGAGATCGAGCGGTTCAGGTTGGTGGTCGCGTCCAAGTGAGCGAACGCTGTGGCCGGGGCCGGATCGGTGTAGTCGTCGGCGGGCACGTAGATGGCCTGCACGGACGTGATCGAGCCGTCTTTGGTCGAGGTGATGCGTTCCTGCAGATCGCCCATTTCCGACGCCAGGTTCGGCTGATAGCCTACGGCCGACGGCATGCGGCCCAACAGCGCCGATACTTCGGAGCCGGCCTGCGTGAAGCGGAACACGTTGTCGACGAACAGCAGTACGTCCTGATGCTCCACGTCGCGGAAGTATTCCGCAACCGTCAGAGCAGAGAGCGCGACGCGCAGACGGGCCCCTGGGGGTTCCGTCATCTGACCGTAGATCAGTGCGCACTTGCTCTTGGTGTAATCCTTGGGATCAATAACGCCAGCTTCCTGGAATTCCGTCCACAAGTCATTGCCTTCGCGAGTACGTTCGCCGACGCCGGCGAACACCGACACACCACCGTGCTTGGTGGCGAGGTTGGAGATCAATTCCTGAATGACGACCGTCTTGCCGACGCCCGCACCGCCGAACAGGCCGATTTTGCCGCCGCGGAGGTAGGGTTCCAGCAAGTCGATGACTTTGATGCCGGTTTCGAACATCTGCAGTTCGGTCGACTGTTCGTCGAACGCGGGAGCTGCACGGTGAATCGGCATGCGCTTGGTGGTCTGTACCGGACCCATCTTGTCGACGGGTTCGCCGATGACGTTCAGCACGCGGCCCAGCGTTTCCTTGCCGACCGGCACCATAACCGGAACGCCCAAGTCGATCGCCTTCATGCCGCGCACCAGACCATCGGTCGGCTGCAGCGCGATGGTACGGACACGGCCTTCGCCGATGTGCTGCGCCACTTCGCAAATGATGTCGATCGGGTCAGGAACGTTAAAACCTTCACTGGTGATACGCACGGCCGTACGGATGACGGGAATTTGCCCTTCCGGGAATTCGACGTCGACGGCCGGTCCGGCCACCTGGATCACTTTTCCTTCAATCATAAGAATCCTCTTTGACGTGCCCCTAGTCGAGGGCCGCCGCTCCGCTCACAATTTCGATAATTTCGCGCGTGATGCTAGCTTGCCGCACGCGATTCATGATGAGTGTCAGGTTGTCGATCACATCGGATGCGTTCGACGTCGCTGCGTCCATGGCCGCCATACGCGCGCCGTGTTCGGCCGCGACCGACTCCAGGAACGCACGGTACATCAGCAGTTTCACGTAGCGGGGAAGCAGGCTGCCCAGCAGTTCTTCCGGCTTCTGTTCGTAGATGTAGTCCACCGAACCCGACGATTTCGGCACTTCGATGGGCAGGACGCGCGTTTGCGCCAGCGTCGGCGCCATCACGGTCTTGAATTCGTTGCTGATCAGGTACACCGCGTCCACTTCGTCGTTTTCGAAACGCGTGATGACGCTCTGCGCAATGGCTTCGGCATCTTCAAACTTCACGTTCCGCAACTTGTCGGTGTGGGCCCCGGTGATCTTCACTTCCCGCTTGCGGAAGTAGTTGATGCCCTTTTTACCGATCAGTTCGAACGTCAGTTCAGCATCCCGGTGTTGATCCGCGAACTTCTGTGCCACCTTGATGATGTTGGCGTTGAAGCCGCCGGCAAGGCCGCTATCGGCGGTGATCAGCACCACCAGGATCCGCTTTTCCGGGCGAACCGCCAGCAGCGGATGTCCGCTGCCATCTTCGTTTTGCGATGCCGCCTCGGCCACGTTTGCCAGCATCTGCTTCAGCATCGTGGCATAGGGACGGGCCGCCAGGGCCCGATCCTGCGCGCGGCGCAACTTCGCGGCCGAGACCATCTTCATGGCCTTGGTGATCTGTTGCGTATTCTTGACGCTGCGTACGCGGCGCCGTATGTCGATTAAGCTCGGCATGGATGGTCCGTATTACTTCTTCCGGGAAGCGACGAACTTGTCCTTACATTCCTTGATCGCCGCGTTCATCTTGGCCTTCAGATCGTCGTCCAGGGCCTTCTTCTCGCGGATGTCACTCAGAATGCCGGGATGCGCGTTCTCTACGAACTTATACAGTTCGGCTTCAAACGGACGGCACTGTTCCACCGGCAGATCGTCCAACGCGCCGATCGAGCCGCAGTAGATGATCAGGATCTGCTTTTCCACCGGCAGCGGGGCGTTCTGACCCTGCTTCAGGATCTCCACCATGCGCGCGCCGCGCGTCAACTGCGCCGCGGACGCCTTATCCAGGTCCGAACCCAACTGCGCGAACGCAGCCAAGGCGCGGTACTGGGCAAGGTCGAGACGGAGCGAACCGGCTACCTGCCGCATCGCCTTGATCTGCGCCGAGCCGCCGACGCGGCTGACCGAGATACCGACGTTGATGGCAGGGCGGATGTTCGAGTTGAACAAATCCGATTCCAGGTAGATCTGGCCGTCGGTGATCGAAATCACGTTGGTCGGGATGTAAGCCGAAACGTCGCCCGCCTGGGTTTCGATGAAGGGCAGGGCAGTCAGCGAACCGCCGCCGAGTTCATCGGACAGCTTCGACGCACGTTCCAGCAAGCGGCTGTGCAAGTAGAACACGTCGCCGGGATACGCTTCGCGACCCGGAGGACGGCGCAGCAGCAGCGAGATTTCGCGATACGCCGCGGCGTGCTTCGAAAGATCGTCGTACACCACCAGGGCGTGACGCTTGCTGTCGCGGAAGTACTCGCCCATCGCGGTGCCGGAGTATGGAGCCAAATACTGCATCGGGGCCGGATCGGACGCCGTCGCGGCAACCACGATGGTGTAGTCCATCGCGCCGTTTTCTTCCAGCGTCTTTACTACCTGCGCCACCGTCGAACGCTTCTGGCCGATCGCGACGTAGATACAGATCACGTCGCCGCCCTTTTGGTTGATGATCGTGTCGATCGCCACCGTGGTCTTACCGGTCTGGCGGTCACCGATGATCAACTCGCGCTGTCCGCGGCCGATCGGAATCATGGCGTCGACGGCCTTCAGGCCGGTCTGCAACGGTTCCTTCACACCCTTACGGTCAATGACGCCAGGCGCCAGACGTTCCACAGGGTTGTACTGCGTGGCTTCGATGGGGCCCTTGCCGTCGATCGGCTTGCCCAGCGCATCGACCACGCGGCCGATCATCGCTTCGCCCACCGGAACCGACATAATGCGGCCTGTGCGCTTTACTTCGTCGCCTTCTTTAATGCTGCTGGCGTCGCCCAGGATCACGGCGCCGACCTGGTCTTCTTCCAGGTTCAACGCGATACCGGCCAAGCCGCCCTTGAACTCAATGAGTTCGCCGGCCATCACGTTTTCCAGGCCGTAGACGCGCGCGATGCCGTCACCGACCGAGATCACGGAGCCGGTTTCGGCAACGTTCACCGCACGATCGTAATTATCGATTTCCTCACGCAGCAGGCGCGAGATTTCATCTGCCCGAATTTGAGCCATGTTGTTTGAATACCCTCAAGCCTGACGTTGCCGCCTGGCGATGTTCTTGACACGCGACCGCCGCGTTCCCGCGGCCGGCCTACCTCAAAGCTGCTCGCTTACGCGCTCAGCTTCGCCTTTAACCGGTCCAACTGCCCACGCACGCTACCGTCATATACGGTAGACCCCACGCGCGCCACGACTCCGCCGATTAAGGCGGGGTCCGTCGAAAACTTCAACTTCGCTTTTTTGCCGGCCAGCCGCGAAACTTGCGTCTCGATGGCCTGCCGCTGAGAATCTGAAAGGTCCTTCGCGCTGCTCACGCTGGCCGAAACAAAGCCCAGACGTTCGTCCAGAGCCTGCTCGAAGGCTTCCACAATGTGCGGAAACTCGTGGGAGCGGCGATGGTCGATCACAACGTTGACGAAATTCCGAACTTTGTCCGGCAACCCCATCGGTTCCATCATGCGTTGCATCACTGCGCGCTTACGGGCCGGGGAGACTGCGGGAGATTGCAGAGCGTTGCGCAATTCGGTGGAACCCTGGATCAACTGCTCCACTTCACGCAGTCCGGAAACCACCTTCGCGCTGTCCGCGTTGGAGCTGACAACTACGTCCGCCAACGCGCGGCCGTAGCGGGTTGCAATTACCGAAAGCATCTAGTTCTTCGACCCCTGGCGGCCCAATTCGGCCACAAATCCATCCACCAGCGCGGCTTCCGACGATCCGTCCAGCTTGGCGCGAACGCGGTCTTCGGCCAGCTTCAGAGCCAGTTCGGCGGAGTATTGACGCAGTTCGCGGCGCGCGAGCTTCGCGGCCGTATCGATTTCGAGCGAAGCCTGCTGTTCCACACGCGCGATCTGCGCTGCCGTCTCCTGACGGATGCGCTCGCCTTCGTGGGCCATTTCTTTGGCCGAGTTCGCACGGAATGCCTCGATGTCGGCTCCCAGAGCCGCCACGCGCTTTTCCACGTCCGAGGCGCGGCGTTCGGCGTCGGCCTTCATCGCCTGGGCTTCCTTAATGTCCTTCTGGATCGCGGCGGTGCGTTCGGCAAAGTTCTTCGGCAACACCTTCGACAGCATGTAGCCCATGCCGACGGCCAAAATGGCGAAGTTCGCCCACTTCAGCATTTCCAGGTTCGGATCGTGGGCCGCTTCCTGTTCCGGTTCTTCACCTTCGTGCGGCTCGTGGGCTTCCTGTGCGTAAAGGGTGGACCCAGCGGCTAACAAGGCCACTAGCAAAAATCGCTTCATTGGGCTCTCCCGCTCACCAGGTTGGTGGCGATCTGATCCGCCAGGGCTGCGGTGCTCTGCGCCAGATCGGTCCGTGCGGCAGCCGCATCGGCCAGGATCGACGTCTTCGCGGCGGCAACCTTCGCCTCCGCGTCGGCCTTCGCCCGAGCAACCTGCTCGGCCTGGTCCGTCATCCAAGTCTTCCGAGTATCTTCCTGTTCCTTGTACACAACGGATTTCGCGTCGCGCAGTTTGGCTTCGTACTCGGTGGTTTTGCGCTCGGCATTCGCCAAGCTGTGTTCGGCGGCCTTGCGGGCGCCGTGGGTCAGCTCACCTCGCTGTTTCAGCATCTTCTCGACGGGCCCGAAGAGGACCGCCTTCAGAAACTGATGCAGTAAGACAAGAATAATTATGGTCGGGATCGCTTTGATCAGAATCCCAGTGAGGGCTTGGAGCGTTTGTTCCATTCAGATTGTGCAGGGAACCGGCGGTTTCTTTTCCTTCGAGGAAGCGATGGCAGCGCTCTCTCAAAAGGTCTAGGCTATCACAATCAATGGTTTGGCGTCAATTTCGCCGGATTTGGCGCATTCTGCACAGGGCCAGCCAAGCCAGCACCATCGCCCAGGTCGACGGTTCGGGCACTGCGGAGGTGCCCACAACACCTGGAATCATGGGGTTGTAGCTCGAAAACGTCACGGCACTCGTATTCGCCACCGAGCGCAGATCCAGCCGGAACGCATGCTCCTCCCCGTTGTACAGCCCCGAGCCGACGATCTGCCCTTCGTAGTTGATGTCGTAGGCCCACTGCAACTGCCAGCCAGAGCTGTCGCCCATCAGAAGGTTCAGGTCATACAGCACCCCGTCCTGATACAGGAACTCGTGCGACTCCCCGTTGGCCGCCTGCGACGATCCCACCACGGCGCCGGTATTGTTGATGCCGTAAGCGAAGCTGTTCAGCCCGTGATCCAGCGTTCCCAAGTTGTTCGCGCGCAGGTAGCCGCCGCGTGTCTGTGCGTGCCCCGCCATCCAGCCACTATCGTTGATCGCCATCTCGTAGCTGTTGTTGCCGCCCGGCAGGCCCAGCATTTCGAAGTCCGACCCCTTCACCCAGCGGAAGGCGCGGAAATTAGAGCCGAGCATCCCGTACCCGCCACCTCGCCCGCAGCGTTCACATCGTAGCCCACTGACCAGTTGCCGCCCCGCAGAGTGCCCAGGTTGCGTACGCTCTGCCCGTCGTTGCCCGTGACGAAGACGTGTCCCGAGGCGGTCATGCCCGTGACCTGACCCGCTTCATTCATCCCTAAGGCCGCGGATCCGGCTCCGCCCAGAATCCGGCCGCTGCCGTTGCTCCAGAACATGGCTTAAGCGCTGCCGTTACTGTACTGAACGCCGGCACCTGATTCTGGTCGTTGATCGCCCACGCGTCCGCGTTCTGCGCCAGGACGTTACCCTTTCGTACCAATAGAGCCGGGCTTACCGAGATTGCGGAATCTCTACGCCCAGGTTCGGTGCGTACGGCCCGGCTACTGGTAGGAACAAGGTTTGGGATAGAACGCGTGCCGACGAGGGGGGTACACTCAGGAACATGTCCGCACAGCGAGTGGGAATCCTCCATCCCGGCGATATGGGCGTCTCCATCGCGCTCTCTGCTCTCGATACCGGTTGCGAGGTGTACTGGGCTTCTGAAGGCCGCCGCCCGCAGTCGCAACAACGGGCCGCTGAGGCAGGGTTGCGGGATGCGGGAACCGTGGCACGCTTGTGCGAACTGTGTCCGGTGCTCGTCAGCGTCTGCCCGCCGGAGTTCGCCTGGGACGTCGCGCGCCGTGTGATCGCTACCGGATATAAAGGCGCGTTTGCCGACATCAACGCGCTTGCCCCTGAAGAGAAGATCGCGATGGCGCGCGAGATGATCGCACACGGCATTCGCTACGCCGATGGCGGCATCATCGGCCTGCCTTCGCGCACGCCGGGGGAGACCACCGTGTTTCTCTCCGGACCCGCTGCCGACGAGACCGCCGTATGTTTCGCGAAAGGCGCCATTGGAGCTCGCGTGATGGGGCCGGAGCCTGGGCGCGCGTCTGCTTTAAAGATTTTGTTCGCTGCCTACAACAAAGGCATGATCGCGCTACAGACCGAACTCTATGCGGCGGCGCAGCGGTACGGAGTGTTCGACGAACTACAGGGGCAGTTCGTACACCGCGGACTGTCGCTCGAAAAAATCGTGCTTCAGATCACGCGCGCGGCTCCGAAGGCTTGGCGCTGGGAACCGGAGATGCACCAGATCGCGACGGCGCTAGAGAAGGTGGGGATGCCCGGCGACTTTCATCAGGGTGCTGCGGAAATCTACCGGCGGCTGGCCGGCATGAAGGATTGCTCCAAGCTGACGCTGGAGCAAGTGCTGGCGGAGTTGCAGCGCAACTCGCCTCCATCGGAATAAAGGTCTAGTCCTTGTTGTCTTTCGTGTAGAACCACTGCACCCATTTTTCGGGCGGGAAAATGAACAGGGCGATCAGGACGATCACGATAAAAAATACAAAGAGCAAGAACGCAAGGGCCATGATATGCCTCCATGGTAGCGTAGCGGTGTGCAGTACTCCTATTTAGAGAGCCCCGTCGGGCCGCTCCTGATTGCAGGAGATGAATCGGCCGTGCGCATCATTCGCTTTCCCGTCGATGGGGCTGCGGTCCGTCCCGAAGCCGGGTGGATGCACGCGTCCCCGCGCGGAGCTTTGGCCGATGCCGTCGCACAACTTCGCGAATATTTCCAAGGCAAGCGCCGTGAATTCGATCTACCGCTGGAACCGCACGGAACCGTGTTCCAGCGCTCCGTGTGGCGTTCACTCTCTGAGATTCCCTACGGCGTAACCATCTCGTACGGGGAACTGGCCGCGCGCGTGGGCAAGCCCAAGGCGTCCCGAGCGGTAGGTCAGGCGAACGGCAAGAATCCGCTGCCGATCGTGATCCCCTGTCATCGCGTGATCTCCGGCGATGGATCGCTGGGCGGCTTCGGTGGAGGCTCGCAGACCAAGATCACGCTGCTGGCGATCGAAGGCCTGCGGTTCTAGCTGGCGATCGGGCCCTGGCGCGCGGACAACGCCGTCACCATCGCTTCTTTTTCGCGATCGGCCATCGCCGCTGTTGCTTCCAGCGCTACGGTGTAGACCATCGCCGCCAACGCGGCCATCACCGTCATCACACCGTAAAACGCCCACTGAGTATGGAAGGCCCACCGCGCGAAGTACGCGAGTCCCGCTGGCACGAACGTTAGCGGATACGCGAACAGCAACAAGGCCTGCATGCCGCCGGCCGCCCGGGCGCGCATGGACGAATCCGGATCCGCGGGTCGCGCATTGTGCACTGATGTATAGTTGCCGATGCTCCACAGCAGCAGCACCGTCACCAGGATGAACGTGGCTGCCTCAGCTACCTGGTCGATCCCCATCGGTGTACGCAATGCCACTCCCAGGCCCCACATCAGCAGCAGTTGCAGCGTGAGCCAGAAGGCCGCCGTGAGGTTTTTCGCCACTAAGACCTGAGTGAATTTCACTGGCGTCAAAAAGTAGATCTGCGCGGCGCTGCGGTCAAAGCCGAAGGTGTTCCAGAAACAGACCTCGCCCAGGATCAGCAAGGAGTACGCGCTGGCTGCGGTCAAGTAACTGGGCGCCCACAGCGGAGCTCCATCACGATAAATCGCGCGCGGGATCACCACGCCCAATGCGCAACCCATCAGGAACAGCAGCCGGAAACGCGGCGCGCGCGACAGGTAGCGCAACTCTTTTTCGATCATCACGCCCAACGGGTCGCGGAGCAGGGTCGACGGCAGGAGGAAGAATCGTTCCGTCCAAGCCGGCGACTTTCCAACCGGAGCGCTGCCCTCCGAGCGAGCTTCCTCTACGTCGAACACCAGCGACCGCCGGAACTGCCACAACGCGAACACACCCGCCAGCATGCACCAGCCACCCAGCACCACGGCCGAACGCAAGACATCCTGATCGGTGAACAGATTCGCCGCCGAGGTCCACGGCAGCAACGCCGGACCGGTGTCCGCTCGCGCCTCCCGCAAGTAATCGCCCAACCAGTTGGGCCGCCCGCCCGGGCTGCCACCTTCGGTCGGCGGTCTGCGGAAGAACAGCAGGCGAGGCAGCGTGATCAACGCGACGAACAGCAGGGCCGTGATCTCGCGCATGCGGCGATGCGCCAGCACCCGAGCCACCACGTCGCGAATCCCCAAGCTGAGCAACATGTGGAACACGGCGAACGGCACCAGCGTGAGCGCCGTCCACTTGGGCAGTGAAGGGTTCAGCATCACGCCGATCGCGGCGCCCAGCAGCACGATCAGCATCTCCATGGCCGCCGTTGCGCGCAGCAACACTTCGATGGTGAACAGTTCGCGGGTCGGAATTGGGTACGCCTTGATGCGCCGCAGATCGAGGGCCAGTCCGGAGGCGGCCATCATCATGGGGATGAACTGCCAGTACATCGACATCAGCAGTAGTGCCCCGCTGAGAGCCACGACGATGTTGCGGACATCGGGCTGCGCCATCACGACGGCTGCTCCGAAACCGGCGGCTCCCCAGAATCCGTACCAGACCAGGCCGATCAGAATGCCCAGCCATATCGAATTGCGGCTGGTGTAATTGCGGTACGTCCGCCACTGCGCCCACACCACCGCCAGAGCCCGGTTCATGCGGCTACAACCACTCCAAGGCGTCGCGCTGCCGCTCCACCCCGACTGCTCGCACGAACGCATCTTCCAGTGAACCGGCTCCGCGCAGGTCTTCGGTGGAGCCTTCCGCCACAATCTTGCCCTGATTGATGATGGCGATGTGATCGCACAGCCGTTCGACCACTTCGAGAACATGTGAGGTCAGGAAGATGGTTGCTCCGCGCCGGACTTGATCGGCCAGGAGGTCCTTCATCATGCGAGCGCCGACGGCATCCACGCCCTCAAACGGTTCGTCCATCAGGAATAGCTTCGGTCGATGAATCAGGGACGCAGCCATGGCCACGCGCTTGCGCATGCCCTTGGAGTATTCGCTGATCATCTTGCGCGGCGCGTTGGAGAGTTCGAACAATTCCAGCAACTCGCGAGTGCGCTCCCGGACCGTGTTGCGGTCCAGACCGTAAATTCGCCCCGTGAATTCCAAAAATTCGCCGCCTGTAAGGTGGTCGAATAACAGGGAATCATCCGGCACTAGGCCGATTTGTTGCTTGATTTCAAGCGCCTGCTCCGGCATCGATAGACCCAGCAGACGAATGGAGCCGGCCGTAGGCGTGGCCAAGCCCATCAGCATCTTGATGGTGGTGGTTTTGCCCGCGCCGTTGGGACCCAGGAAGCCGAAGAAGGTTCCTTGTGGAACCTTCAGGTTCAGTCCATCGGCGGCAGCCTTGGCGCCGTCACCCTGACCGTAGACCTTGCGTAAGTCGCGAACCTCTACCGCGGGGGAGTCCGGCATGCCCTCCCATCATAACGGAGGAATTAACAGGCGACGCTCAGAGGTTCCGCAGAGGTCGGAACTGCGGTCTGCTGCTTCTGCACTGTCTGCCACGCTTCGCCCAGTGTCGCCAGAACGGCTGCCGCTTCGGCCAGTGGTTTGTCGGCCTGCTCGGCGTTCCCATCCAGCAACCGCTGCCCGATGTAGGCGTAGAGTTCGGCCAACTGCTGGCTGATCGCACCGCCCTGTTCGTGATTCAGCGACCGGCCCAGTTCGGTCACGATCTCCCACGCCTTCAGGATTTGCTTCGACCGTTCCGCGATGTTGCCCGCCGCCAGCGCCGCCCGCGCCGCCGCGATCGCTTCTCCCGCGCCGCGATACAGCAGCGTCACCAGTCGCACCGGATCGGCGTTCAATACCTCCGATTCGAAATACCGGTCCAGCCGGGCCGAAGGCGCGTAGGCGGAGGTCGCATGAGATTGAGCAAACGTCGGAGTTGCGAAGGTCGGGTTCATGGAGGCTTTCCGCGGGTTCATCCCCGCTGTTGTAACTCTTCGGCCAATCGCAGCACTTGTTCAGTCGGAATTTGCTGCACCACCTCCCGAGTTTTCCGATCGACAATCCGCACGATCGCCTGCCGCGTCTTCCTGTCAAAGGCGAACGAGAGTTCGTTCTCCTGCCCGTACAATTCCGCCCCGTTCACCGCCCGTACCGCCTGGATCAATGCCCGCCGGTCTTCGGTCGCCGGGCTCGGAGCCGACGTCAGTCCAGGATTTACGCCCGTCTGCGTCATCATCGTACTGACGCCACTGACAGCTGTGATGTCCATCGTCGTTACCTCGTGTGGGAGCCTTGATTCTCCCTACGCAAGCGTATCGACCGGACTTTTCTGAGTGTGAGCCTAGGCCCTAGGATTTTGCTACTTGCTCTTGCCTTGTGCCGGGGGATCGGTCGGCCGCCGCAGCGTCGGTGGCTTCTTTGCCTGCTTTTCCTGCGTCTGCTTCGCTTTATCAGCGGCCTCGCGCTTAGCGTCTTCCGGCATCAGACCTTCCTTGCGCTTTTCCTCGTCCTTCTGGTCCTTGGCCGAAATCTCCACTGCGCGGCCGCTCAAATCGCCCGAAAGCTCGATGCTGTCCTTGGTGACATCGATCGCATCTTTCAGCACGAACTCATAGCGAGCCATGTCCGATAGATCCGAATCTTCGATCTTCTGCAACTGCGACAGCAGCGCGCGCTCGCCCGGGATCACAATCAGCATCCCCGGGCTCAGGTCCACCTTCCGGCGCAGCGCATCATCTCCCACCGTATCCAGAGCTTCGATGATCTTAGTGTAGTCTTCCAGCAGATCGTGCGCCAGTGCGCTACGGCCCGAACGTTCCTTCGAGAGCAACTGCTGCAACTGCGCCATGCGCGATTGCGCGAACTTCAGGTACAGCTGCACGCGCACATTCGGCTCTTGCGCCGCGCGTACCTGATCGATTTCTTCCGCGCTCAGAAAGTCGCGCTTCTGCGCCGGCAGCAACGCCGCGAACATCAGATAAGCCACCAGCAGTCGCATCCGCATCTTCATTTCCCTGTCATGATCCCCGAAATCAATTGATCGTGGACCTCAGTCACCCGGGCCACCACCGGATCCACCGCCGGATGATCCACCGCGCTCATGAAATCTCGGAAGCCGCTTAACCGGCGCAGCAACTCGCGCGTGGCCTTCTCGGCTTTCTTGAAGGCACCCGAACTCTTGCGTGGATTCTTGCCGGTGGATACCAGCGAGTCATACGACAGCGTCACCGCCGTATCGATCTCCTGCAGCGCCGCCTGGGTCTGTTCCCAGCGGCCTTCTTGATAGGCAGACTTGGCCGAATCCAGAGCCGCGTTGGCGTACTCCAGCGCGCGATCGCTCCGCTTCTCCGGGTTCGGCTCGCTCTTGACCGCGCTCAGGTCCAGAGCCAGCGCCAGCATCGCCAACCACAGCATGGGATCGCCTCCTCGTGCGCTACCGCTTGCCTGTTTCCCGCTCCAACAGCTTTACCCGCTGGCGAGCCTGGAATTCCTGATCCGGGTTCGTCTTGCTGGCAGCAAGAAACTTCTGGTAGTAGTCTAGCGCTTCCTTCTTTAGGTTTAGACGGTCCAGAGTGGTCGCCCGGAAGAACATATGTCCGGCATTTTCCGCGCCCAGTTCCTTGACCTTGTCCAGCGCCGCCAGCGCCTGCGGATACTGCTCCGCCAGGATCAGCATCCCGCTCAATTCGCTCCACGCCTCCGCCGCATCCGGCCGAATGCGCGCCGCCTCCTGGAACTGCCGGGCAGCCTCCGCCGTCTTGCGCTGATCGCGCAGGATGCGCGCGTAGTACATACGAAGTTCAAAATTCTGCGGGTCCGAAGTCGTGACTTTTGATAGCAGTGGTTCGGCCAGGGCCGGTGTGCCCACTTTGACGTATGCCTGAGCCAGGGCCGTCTGATTTGCGGCGGTCGGCGATACTTTCACTGCCTCTTCCAGCGCCGCGATCGCTTCCTTCGGTTTCCCCCCGCGCATCAGCATCAGGCCCACACGCTCGGTGGCCGCCGGATTCTCCGGGAAGTCGCGATAGATGGCGATGGCCTGCTCGGGTTCGTTCTTGTCTTCGTGCGCTTGGGCCAGTTCCAGTAGGAAGCTCTTCAGTTCCGGCTCCATCTCCGCTGCCTTGCGATAGTGCGGCAATGCGTCTGTTCTTCGATCCAGGCGCGTGAGGCAGCGACCCCATCCCAATTCCGATGCAGCCGACTTCGCATCCAACGCCGCCGCTGCCGCATAGGATTGCTGCGCTTCGGCAAACTGCCCCAGATCGAACAGCGTCTCCGCCAGGAAGTAGACCGGCTTGAACTCGCCCGGCTTCTGCTCGCGAGCCCGCTTCAAATGAGGCAACGCCTCGGCCGGTTGCTTGGCGCGCAACAACACCTGACCCAGGTTGATGTGCGCCTCATACAGGTCCGGAGCTAGCTCCAACACCTTGCGATACTCCGGAATCGCCAGCGCGTCCTTGCCGTCGATGCTGTACTGCAGTGCCAGATCGAAGTGTTTGTCGATCTCGTCCGCAGGCGCTTGCGCCCACATCACCGATCCTAAAAGAAACATCGCCGCGAGTTTCGCCACGACTTGATTCTACCGCCGCGAAACTACTTCGTCAGGAACACGGAGAAGTGCGTTACGTCCCGGAACCCCAGCCGCCGGTATAGCGATTGTCCGGACTCGCTCGACTGCAGTACGATCCGTTCGAAGCTGCGGTTCACCGATGCTTGCGCGATCGCCGCCCGTAGCAGCGCCTCGCCGTACCCCAGCCTGCGGCTCTCCGGCTGCACGGCCAGCGAATACACGCCTAGGGTTTCGCCCGTCGCCACCAGCGCCGCGATCCCGATCGGCCGGTCGCCGACGAACCCTACATACCCCCGATACGAGCCCTTCCACGCGCGCTCCGGGTAGTAGATCTCGCGCGCCACGCCGAAGGGAACATCGAAGCACACCGCCGCCAGTCCGCCGAACGATTCGCGCAGCGCCTGTGACGTTACCGGCACACACTCGATCGCCGGCAACTCATGCCGGACCGGACCCAGCGCCGCCGTCATCATCCCCGGAGCCACCGTGATCTCGCGCAGCCCGTGCTTCGCCAGCGCCTTCCGCAACTCGACTTTCTCCGGCGTGGGCAGCGCATCCTCGCAGATCCACATCGACCAGCGACGCGCCCGGGGTTTGAAGTACCGCGCGAACTCCTGCAGGCCCTGGATCGGCTCACTCGTGCTGGGATTCAACATGCAGATGTTGAACACGCCATATTCCAGCCCTGCCGAAATCGCCACACCGTGTTCCAGCTGCCGGACATCGCCGTGCTCGGTCGCTTCCCCGAAGAAGCGCATCGCCGTGCGCAGGTTGCCGTAGACGTGTTCGAAGTCAGGCGTCACAGGCCCTCCATTAGAGCAAGGTCACCGGATCCACATCAATCGCCAGCATCGTCGGGTTCCACTTCTCCGCCGCTACGAATTTCCGGATCTCGCCCAGTACTTCGATCAGCCGAGCCCGGCTCGCCGTCTTGAGCAGCATCTGGAATCGATACTCGGTCTTCACCCGCGCCACCGCCGCCGGAGCTGGACCCATCACCTTCACGCCCTCCGGCGCAGGACTCAGCAATCGCCCCAACGCCGCGCTCTTGGAGATGGCCTCATCTTCCTTGCTCGACCGCACAATCACGTTCGCCATCGCTCCGAACGGCGGGTAATGCATCATGCGCCGGAACTCGATCTCTTTCGCGTAGAACTTCTCGTAATCCTGCTCCGCCGCGCACTGCACCGCGTAGTGATCCGGGAAACTGGTCTGCAAGAGCACGATCCCCGGCTGGTGTCCACGGCCCGCGCGACCCGCCGCCTGCGTCAGCAACTGGAATGCGCGCTCCGCCGCACGAAAGTCCGGTAACCCCAGCCCGATATCGGCGTTCACGATTCCCACCAGCGTCACGTTCGGAATATCGTGACCCTTGGCGATCATCTGCGTGCCCACGAGAATGTCGTACTTGTGATCGCGAAACCCCGCCAGAATCGTCTCGAAGTCGCGCTTCGCGCCCACGGTATCCCGATCCAGCCGAGCCACCCGTGCCGTCGGGAACGCGTCATGCAGCTCTTGCTCCACGCGCTCGCTACCCACGCCCAGAAACTGGATGTGTTCGCTGTCGCATTTCGGGCAGCGCGTCGGAACCTTCTCCGCGTAGTTGCACATGTGGCACAACATCCGCCGGTCGCGACGATGAAACGTCAGCGTCACCGAACAGTTCGTGCACTGCACCCGCTCGCCACACGCACGGCACGTCACGAAGCTCGAAAATCCGCGCCGGTTCAGCAGCAGCATCGTCTGTTCGTTGCTCGCCAGCCGCTCGGTCACCGCATCGATCAGTGCACGCGAAAACGTCGCCTGCTTCTTGGTTGCCAGGAACTCTTCGCGCATATCGATCAACTCGACCTTCGGCATCGGCCGTTGCTGAATCCGCTCCGGCAGCAGTAGATGCGTGTAGCGCCCGCGCTCCGCGTTATAGCGACTCTCTAAACTCGGTGTCGCCGATCCCAGCACTACCGCTGCGCCTTCATCCCGAGCTCGCACTACCGCCACATCGCGACCGTGATACCGCGGGGCATCTTGTTGCTTGTAGCTCTGATCGTGCTCTTCATCCACTAAGATGAGACCCAGGTTTTGCACCGGAGCGAACACGCCCGATCGCGTCGCGACCACCACCGACGCTTCTCCCGAACGAATCCTCCGCCACTCTTGCGCGCGCTCGGCATCGTTGAACGCCGAATGGAGGATCGCGACCTTATCTCCGAAGCGATGATGAAACTGCCCGGCTACCTGCGGCGTCAGCGCGATTTCCGGCACCAACAGTAACGCACCACGACCCTCAGCCAATGCCGCATCGATCGTGTTCAAATACACTTCCGTCTTGCCCGACCCCGTCACACCTTCCAATAGAAACGGCTTGAAGGTGCGCGAGCGAATCCCTTCGGCGATCGCCTCATACGCGGCTTGCTGGAATGCGTTCAAAGCATGACGCGCCTTCTTCGGCGCCAGCGATCCCGCCACCGGCTCCAGCGACAACGTTACCAATCCGCGCCGCGCCAGGGCCCGGGCACTCGGGCTGGCCTTCGGCAACACTTCTTCGAGCGACGCGAGATTGTGCTGCCCCGGATGCAGCTCCAGATACGCGAGCAGTTCTCGCTCCTGCTTCGGCAGCTTGCCTTCTCCGCGTTTCTCGAACTCCACCCGCAGCCGCTCCGCTGAAGCCCGCAGCGGATCGCGCGTCTCCGCCACATCCTCGGCGATCACCAGGCCCTTCTTTTCGAGGCCCTTCAGAATCGTCGCCGCCTTCTTCACCTTCTGCGACAAATATGAAGCCGTGAGCGCCCGTGCCTCCAGCAATCGCAGAATCTGCAACGCCGGATCTTCTTCCTCCGCGCCCAACAGCAACTGCCGAGCCGCATCCCGCCCCGCCGTCGTCAACGCGAAGGTCTTCGTCCGCCGCACATCGTTGGCCAGCGGCGTCATCGCCCGCAACGTCTCGCCCAGAGGAGCACAGTAATACTGCGCCACCCACTTGCCCAGCTTCAGCAGTCCGTCATCCAGCGCCGGCTCTTCGTCCAGCAACTGCATCGCCTCGCGAACGTTGCCCTCCGGCGCCACATCATGCGCCGCAATCACGATTCCGGTGAGTTGCCGCGACCCGAACGGCACCAATACCCGGCACCCCACCTGCACCCGATGCCGCATCGTCAGGGGCAGCTTGTAGGTGAATGCCTGGTCCATGGGTACAGGCAGACTCACGTCCACATATTGAGGATCGTTGGCGGGTTGTGAGGAAGGTGCTGCGGACATCGGACTGACTTCTCCCAGCGTACCTCACGTACTCTAGACGGGATGTGATTTCGCGAGCTTCTCATTCAGCTGGATCCCGAAGCCCGGACGATCCGGCACGAGAATCGTGCCGCCTTCAAACTTCTCCACGGGACTCACCAGGTCTCCGCGCCAACTTGTCTCGCCCCACTGCAGTTCCATGTAGCGGAAATTCTCGAGGCCCGCGCACATCTGCACGCCAGCCGCCGTCGACACCGGACCACTTGGATTATGCGGCGCCACCAGTACTCCATACGACCGCGCCATCGCCGCAATGTGCGACAACTCCAGCAACCCGCCGCAGTGCTTCACGTCCGGCATGATCACGTCCACCGCATGCTCGCGGCACAAGGCCTCGAACCCCTCGATCGCGAACAGCGTCTCGCCACCGGACATCTTCTGCCGGATCGAGCGGTGAATCTGCAGCGTCTCCGCCGTGCGCTCCGGAGCCACCGGCTCCTCATACCAGCCGAGACGCAGCTCTTCCATCTTCTGCGCCACCTCGATCGCCAGCGGAACGCTGAAGAAGCTGTGCGCATCGCACATCACGTCCACTTCGGGGCCCACAGCTTCGCGAATCGCCGCCATGCACGCGATTCCCAAAGTTGCCGCCGCCTCGATCTCCGCCGCAGGTCGAGTCAGGGCAGGGAACCCGTCAAACGGAGCTGCCTTCACCGCGCGGAACCCCTCCGCCACAGCCCTGCGAGCCGTATCGGCGAATCCCGCCGGCACTCGATTCTTCGTCGCCCGGTTGATGTTCGCGTACACCGGCAACGTGTCGCGCACCTTGCCCCCGAACAACGCATGCACCGGCACGCCCAACGCCTGCCCGGCGAGATCCCACATCGCCTGTTCGATCGCGCTGAAGGCCGTCGATGGAATCAACCCGCCCGCCCGAGCCACCGCCATCGCCTTCTGCCGGTAGGCCTCCACCTCAAACGGAGACTTGCCGTTCACCGCCACGAAGAACTTGCGCAGTTCGGACTCCATCTGCGCCGCCTGTTCTTTCGTGGTGTTCGCGTACCCGAACGCATCCGACGCCTCGCCCAATCCAGTGAGCCCTTTGTCGGTCGACAGTTTCACGATCAGCCACACCGTGCGCTCACTTGCCCGCACCGGGATCAGCTCCAGCTTGGTGATGCGCAACTTCGGAGTAGCGGCCTGCAGTAGGGGCGTGGCCAGAGTAGCGGCAAGAAACGATCGTCGTGTGAAGGTCACTCGTTCTATAATCGCTCCCATGCGATTCGTTGTCCTGCTGCTGGCTCTTTCTACCCTCGTCCGCGCCGATGAACTGTCGGACACCTTCGACAAACTCAAGGCCGCCGAGCGCGCTCAGAACGGGGCCGACGTACACAAGCACGCCACCGAAACGTCGCGCCTGTCCCGTGCTGAACTGGCTAAGCCGCAGACCCCGGAGATCGCTGCGTCTGACTGGGGCAAGGAACGCCTCGTCTACCTGAGTCAGACCGACACCTACACCGAATACAGCATGGGCGTCGCCGCTTCCTACTCTGCGAACGCGCCGGAGACGGTGATCCAGCTCACCGAAGCGATCATCGCGCAGAATCCCAAGAGCATCTACCTCGAACTCGCTGTGCCGCAGTATCTGAACGCACTGCTCAAGACTAGCCAGGAACGCGAGATCGAAGGCGCGAACAAGATCCTCAAGCTCCAGCCCGAAAACGAAGACGCGCGCCTGCGCCTTACCGAAGGTTTCCTCGCGCAGCAGAAGCTGCTCGAAGCCGGACAATCCGCGGCGGAACTGCTTGCCATCATGTCGGAGAAGCCGCGCCCGGATCGCTACTCCGTGGAAGCCTGGCGCGACAAGAAGACCCTGCTGGTCAACCGCAGTCACTTTATCGCCGGAGCCGCCGCCTGCGAGCGCCAAGCCTGGCGCGAATGCGACGCCCACCTGCGTACGGTGAACGATCCCACCAACGCCGGAGCCACCAGCTTCTATCTCGGCCTAGCCAACTATCGCCTCGCGAACCTGGATGACGCTCTCAAATTCTCGAAACAGTCCGCAGCCACGGCTGGTCCCATGCAGTCCGGAGCGCAGCGCAACGCGGCCGCCATCGAAGCCGAACTGAAGAAGCCCCGTAAATAAAAAGGGACCGGCTTGAAGCCAGTCCCTTTTGTCCAACGGTTCAGTTGTTCGTTACTTCAGCCACTCTTCGAAATTCGGCGGCTTGATGCGACCCTCGAACAAGCTCTTGTTGTTCTCCTCGCACGAATACTCGAACACCTCGCCATCCGGGTCGCGAGTGAACGTACGCTCACTGGTGATCGGCGTCTTGTACGTGCGCGGATCGTTGATCTCGATCGTGTAGTAGACCTGCGTCGGGTTCATCAGCGTCCAGGTTTCTTTCACCGTCATCTTCTCGCTATGCGGGTGGCCGATCGTGTCCAGACGCGTCTTGCCGTTGAAGCCGCGCGTCTCGATCACCAGCGTGTCGCCTTCCCACTTGGCGCGCGACGTGCCGAACCACGTCGGATCCATCTCTTTCTCCGGCGGGAACGGACGTCCATCGGTCGGGACCTTGGTGAACCACGTGTTCTGCTCATGCAGGAAAGCGATGAAGTTCTTGCTCTGCACGATCTGCATCGGATGCGGAGCGTTGATCGAACGCACCAGACCGAACGGGAGGCACGCACCGGCGTAGTCGCCGTCTTCAGCGTGGTAGTTGTCCCACTTCCCCTTACCCCAATCGGTAAAGTTCAGCGTCGACGCCGTAGCGCTCGCCCCGCCCTTGGTCATGTCCGGAGTATACGGACGCATCCATACGCCGTTGAGATCGGGTTGGCCGTCGGCCGTGCGCGGAATCGTGCCCTTGGCAGGCTTCTGGTACGTGGCCGGACCCTTGCCTTTGCCCTTGGCCTTCTCTTGGCCAGCGAGTGACGACGGCCCTACGGCCATTAACGCAAACGCCGCAGTGGCGGCCAACATAGCACTGTACATCCGCAGACTCTTCATGGCGATGCCCCCTTCTTCCAGCTGTTCAGGTTACGCCCGGCTTCGAACGCTGTCAAGGGTTGCCGGGTGCAAAAACACAACGGCCCCGAAGCTCGGTTGAGCCTCGGGGCCGTTGCTTGAAACAGGTGACTTCTAGAACGTCAGACGGCCGATGAACAGGCCCGTACGGGCGCCCGCCGTGCCGCTGATGGGCACGATGGTGCCGTACCCGCCGTTAAACTGGCCATTGGCCACTGTGGGAGCCGCAGCGAAGTTGGCCGCAACCGTGGGTTGGGGCAAACGGATGCGGTTGAACGCGTTCTGGAACTCGACGCGAATATTCAGGCTGATGCCTTCCTTGATACGGAAGTTCCGGCTGATATTCACGGCCTCGCTCGGGTAGCGGATGCCGCGGAAGCTGCGGATCGCGCTAAAGTTGTTGGCCCACTGGCCGTCCGGGATGTTGGTCCAGGCGTTGGGATTCAAAACCTGGGTCTTCGTCGGATCGAAGCAGTGGCAATTGACGTCCAACGGCTCGGGGTGAACCTTGCCGTCCAGATCCGTCCAATTGACCGCCCACGGATTCATGGGCTGGCCGTTGGCGTCCAGCTTGATCTGCGCCGCGCCGTTGGCAACCGATCCCGGGCCGCGGCCCAGGTAGTTGCTGATGGGGAAGCTGCTGGCCGAGTTCGGACGGTTCAGGCGATCGGCGCTCTGGTACTGCAGGAGCATGCCGACGCCCCAACCGCTAATGGTCCAGGCGACAATCGGGTTACGCAGCATCTTGATGCTGCTCTTGCTGAATTCCGGCAACTGATACTGCGCTGAGTAGCGGAACTGATGCGGCTGGTCGTTGGCGGAGAAGCTCTTGCCTAGGCCCCAGTTGAAAACGTCCGGGGAGGTGAGCAGGTCGAGGTTCTTCGAGTACGTGTAGTTGGCGTTCATGGACAAGCCGTGCCAGAAACGCTGCGTGAGGTTGATCTGCAGCGAATCGAACCAGGTCTTACCCACGGGAGCCGCCGTCGGGGTGATCGTGTTGCCATACTGTGCGAACGGCAACAGGGACTGACGCACCGTCTGATTCGTGGGGAAGTTGCTGTAGGGCAGCACTACGCCGCGAGCGGCCAGCGTGCTCTGCTGAGCGGCGCTCAGCTGGTTGATGTTGCGCGTCAGCAGTCCGGAATCCGTGGTGTTGCCGATGGTGAACCCGTAACGGCCGAGCAGAGCCGGCGTCATCATGTTCAGGCCAGGGGCCGCGGTGCCGGCGGTGTTCCACCAGATGCCGCGGTTGCCGATGTAGCTGGCATCCAGGATCATGTCCTTGGTCAGCTGATGCTGGAAGCCCACGCTGTACTGATACTGCCGAGCGGGACGGCCAGCGTTCGGATCCAGGTAGGTGGCGTTCACCACGGTGCCCGGGTTCTGCGTCGCATTGGAGTTGAAGTCCGGGAAGCGCGGGTTCAGCGTGGACGGTACGCCGTCCTGGAACTTGCCCACGATCTGGCCGAAGCCGGGGACGTTGGTGAATGCGTTGCTGGCGATCAGGCCGCCCTGCGGAGGCAGAGCAGTCGCCGTGTAGACGATGCCGAAACCGCCGCGGAACACGGTCTTCTGGTTCAGCTGGTAGGCGATGCCCAGACGCGGACCGAAGGCCGGCTTGTAGTTCTTGGCGAACTGACAGTTGCAGGTGGCTTCAAACTGATAGCCGCCGGGATGGCCTGCGGCGGAAGCGTTCGGCACCAGCGGATTGAAGCTGGCGCTGCGGCCGTAGTCTTCGCGAGCGTACTGGCCGAAGTCGTAACGCAGACCGTAGTCCAGCGTCAGCTTGCGAGTCAGCTTCCATGTGTCCTGCGCAAAGAACGCGACCTGCGTCTTGTGCGTGGCACTGGTCGACGGCTGTGTCACCTGCACGGCGGTTAAGTCGCCCAGTAGGAAGGAGGCAAACGGGAAGCCGGTGACGCCCTGTCCAACCGTCAGGCCTTGCAACGACGTCTGGCCGGTGCTGGTGATGCCGCCTGCGGGAGCCGAGAAGGTGTACTGCCCGGACGAAGAACCGTAATTGCGCGCGGGATACCGTTCGAGACGCCATTCGCCGCCGAACTTGTAGGTGTGGTTACCCTTCACCCAGCTCAGGTTGACGACGCCGGACGGGCGCCGCTCGTAACTGGAACTCTGGGTACCTCCAGCGGGGCCCAAGTTGTTCATGCCGCCGGTGGCGACGCCGGTCGAACCGACGTTGATAACCGGGAAGGTGCGGTTCAAAGTGGCGCCTTTGAGCCCCAGTTGCGTCAGCGGATTGTAGTCCAGCGTCGGAGAAGGATCGTTGAAGTTTAGATGGAACCAGCCCGCGCCGACGTGCAGCAGCATGTTCGGCGTCAGCGTGTAGTCCATGTTCGCCCGGTACGTCCAGGTATAGATGAAGCTGCCGCGCGCCGCGGTGATGGGCGTGGGGAAGCCTTCCATGTTGCCGTTCGGGTTGGAATACTGCACTTCCTGCATGGTGGCCTGATAGAGGCCGGAGAGCTTCATCTTGGAGCCGACCGAGTGGTCCAGCTTCAAGGAAGGCAGGTAGCTGCGGGTCTTGCCTAGCCACGGATTTTGGTAGTTGTTGCCCAGCTGACCACGATCGGCGTTGATGCCGGTGGGCAGCGGGACCAGGTTCAGGACCTTCGCGGAAACCGGGTCGAAGCGAGACACCGGGATCTGGTTGCCCACGAACGCATCGCGCGTCTGGACACCGTTCAC
>CANIIC010000028.1 GCA_947467395.1 Bryobacterales bacterium | reverse complement strand
GCGCCACGAGCGATAGCGGCTTCGAAGCTCTTGTCGAACTCATCCACGTGTGCCAGGTAGCCCTGAGGGTCCACGAACGGATTCGGATCGTTCGGGCCGCGTTTTTCCAGCTTCGCGTACTTCTCCGCCAGCCCGTAGAACGAGGCGTGGGAGCTCACCCACAGTTCGGCCGGCATCGTGCGAGCCTTCTTGTACGTCGCGCGGAAGTCATCCAGGATGCCGGGATACTGGTCCAGCGTCTGCACGAACTGCCCGTTTAGGCTGCACTCGACGAAACCCTTGTAGGTCTTGCCGTTGTCCTTCAGATCCATCGTCCACGCCAGGCAACCGCGGGTGTGGCCGGGCATAGTGTGGGCTGTCATCGACCATCCACCGAAGGTGAACGTTTCGCCGTCGTCAATGGTGCGGTCAATCGGATGTTCCTTGCCCTTCGGCTTGAACTCCTTCGTGCGCTCCACTTCCAGCTTGCCCACCACCACCTGAGCGCCCGTAATCTCCTTCACCAGCGCGTCGCCTTCCACGTGATCCGGATGCGCGTGCCCGGCAATGAGAACCTTTGTATCGCTGAACTTGAACCCCAGCTTCTCGACGTTGGCCTTGATGAGCGGCACCGACGCCTCATAGTTGCTGTTCATCAGGATGTTCCCCTGCGGCGTGACGATCAGGAACGTCGCCAGTTCCTTGGTCCCCACGTAGTAGAAGTTGTCCGCGATCTTGTGCGGCGGGAACGGATCCAACCAGCCAGCCGGCTGAGAGAAGGCCACGGGAGACAGGGCCAAGGCGAGGAAGGGCAGCAACAATGTGCGCATGAAAGCTCCTACGCGCGGCCGAAGCCGCGCGTGTTGAGAAAAGGAAGGATGGAACTACTTGGCGGCTTCTTTACCTTGACTGCTGCCGGTGTCCAGCTTGCGACCATCCGGGAATTCCACGCTCTGGGAGTTCGCCCGCAGCGAACCATCCTTGGCGCCGGACCCTCTCACGATCACTCGCATTCCCTCGGTCAACGAACTTTTGTTCCAGCCGCTCCGGAACAGCACATTCGGAGATCCGAATTCCACCGACCAGTGTTCTACTTTCCCATCTGCCGTCGGAACGTCAATATACAACCACGCGTGCGGGTTCACCCAGTCCATCTTTACGACCCGCCCGTCGAGTGTCACCTTCTTCTTCGCATCAAACTCCGCGGAGAAGGAATGGTGCGCGGAGGCGGGGATCGCGGCTACAAACATGCCGGCCGTCGCCAAGATCATCATCAGTTTGCGCTTCATGAAAGTTTACTCCTTAAGATCTATTTCGCCGCGCCAGGATTCTTGGGTGCCGGCGTCAAATGCAACAGGTCGCTGTACAACAGTTTATCGGCGAACGGCACGCACTTGTGTTCCAGCACCTGCGCGTTCTCTTCAATTACGCGATACAGCGGCATCTCGATGGTCCATGGCCGGGAGAAAGTCCGCGGATCGTCCATCGTGGCTTCATATTTAATGTGGTCTTTGTCGATCAGTGTAAAGCGCTCCGTTACCGTCAGGTCATCACTATGGAAGTTGCCCGCGCGATCGAACCACGTCTTCTCGTTCTGGTCCTTCGTCACCACCACCAGTGTGTTGCCTTCCCACTTGCCCGTGGAACGACCCATCCAGGATTCCACCGGCAGATCGTCCACCTTGCCCATGTAAATCACCCGGTTCGTCGCCGCAAACGGCTGCGAAATGAAGTATTCTCCGTTGCCCTGGAAGAACTGGAACGGCATATTCGTGTACATGGAACGCGGTACGCCCAGCATGTAGCACTTCGCTTCCGGATCGGCTTCAGGCCACGCCGCACGATTCTTGTTGCGCTGCTCCAGCGCCGCCGGCAGGTACGGAATCGTTCCGCCCTTCACTACGCTCTTGCCGGCCGGGATGGCCGCGATAGCGCCCATGCCCCAAAACTGGTCGATCGCCTCAGCGTTATGCGCTTCCAGGTTCCAGTAGGCGGTATTTAACGCTTGCCAAACCCCATTCAAATTGGGATGGCCCGCGACCGTCGCCGGACGTTGCGCTGCTTGCTGACCCCACGCGGAGGACATCAGCGCGGCACCCAGGATCATTGCGCCGATGAATCGATTTCGCATCAAAATTGCTCCCTCTTCCACACAGTAGCTTCCGCTTCAGATGGTATGGCAAGAAAACATGCTCGTCAAGCACTCCACCCGGGGGTATCCGTTTGATCCGGCATGGTTTGACTAAGCTTTGACCGGGCCCGCCGGACGGCCCGGTCGGAGGCCCGGACCCGACTAGAGAATGGACAGGTTTTAGACCCCGCCGGGGTTTGCCTGCACCGCTCCAAAAGAGTAATATTGATCTGCGGTGGCGCGCCTGTTCCGCGCCCGCAAGCTTGTGGAGGTGTCTTCAGATGATGAAACGTGTTCTGGCTCTCGGTAGCATCAGCCTCGCCGTAGGTTTCGCCCAAGCTCCGGCCCCCGCGCCCGCGAAAGCGAAACCCGCCGCTGCGGCAGCCAAACCTGCGGCGGCGGCCAAGTCTGCCGCGCCCTTCGTCGCGCCGAAGACCCCGTGGGGCGAACCCGATCTGCAAGGCATCTGGCCTTTGAACCACCTGATCTCAGTCGGCCTGCAACGGCCCGCCCGCTACAACGGCAAGGCTATGTTGACGGACGAAGAAGTGAGCAAGGCGCAGGATGCGCTCGATCAACGCAACAGTCGCTTTGAAGGCGCCGCCATTCCGGTGGCCGACACGTCCAAGCGAGTGATGAAGCAGACCTCGCTGATCATCGATCCGCCCGACGGGCAATTCCCCGCGCTGACCGAATACGGCAAGCAGGTGCAGGCCCAGATGAAGAGCAGCTACAAGCCCGGACAGACCGTGTTTGACGCCATCGAAGACTTCGCCTCGTGGGATCGTTGCATCACTCGTGGCATGCCCGTCACCATGGAGCCGCGCAACTACAACAACGGCATCCAGATTGTGCAGTCGCCCGGCTACGTCGTGATCTTCGTTGAGATGGCGCATGAAGCACGAATCATCCCGACCACCAAGATGCCGGACCTGGATCCCACCATCAAGCAATGGCTCGGCGAACCGCGCGGTCACTGGGAAGGCAACACGCTGGTGGTGGAATCGAAGAACTTCAATGGTCTGACCGGCCAGACCAGCGCCGGCGTCCCCGGCTCGCCCGGTCCGCTGCAGCCGGAGACCACCGACTTCCATGTCGTCGAACGATTTACGCGCACCGCAGCCGATACCATCGAATTCAAGATGACCGTCGATGACCCCAAGGTAATGACCCGGCCCTACACCGTGTCGTATCCGATGTTCCTCGACAATACGTACGACATGTACGAATACGCCTGCCATGAAGGCAACACGGCTGTACGCAACTACATCGAGACCTCGCGTTTCGAACGTGGCGTAAAGGTCAAGTAACGGCGCTCAGCACCAACGCAAGATTCCGTCAGCCACGCGGGTGAGCGGCAGGATGCTATCGACGCAGCCTAACCGGATCGCTTCGCGTGGCATTCCGAACACAACGCAAGAGGCTTCGTCCTGGGCGATCGTGTGCGCACCTGTTTTCTTCAGCGTCGCCAAGCCCTGTGCTCCATCCGATCCCATTCCCGTGAGTACGGCTGCGACAATCGTCGGGCCCACTGTTTCGGCCAGGGACTGAAATAATACGTCCACCGCGGGCCTCTGGTAACAAACCGGCGGCAAGGTTCCACTCAGGCCCACCCGGAGCCCGTCCATATGCTTGCGGACCAACATGTGGAACCCGCCCGGTGCAATCAGTGCCCGCCCCGGCAACACCTGATCGCCTTCCTGCGCTTCTTTGACTTCGATCTTGCACAGTCCGTTCAGTCGGTCCGCGAATGCCTTGGAAAACACCGCGGGAATGTGCTGCACGATCACGATGGGCGGCGAATTGGAGGGCATGTGTGTCAGCACTTCCTGAATCGCCTCCGTGCCACCCGTAGATGCCCCGATCGCGATCATCGAAACCGGAGACCTTCTGGGCACGCTCGCCAGCGGCGCCACCGTCAGGGGAGCATGCGTAACAGGAGCGTCCTCCTGCGGCCTTCGGACCTTTGAGACCGCCGCGATGCGGATTTTCGCCGCCAGCGAATCCCGCAACTCACCCACCGAATACGGCCCATCCGGTTTCGCCAAGACTTCTACTGCACCCGCCTGCAGGGCCTCCACCGCCGCGCGCGAGGACGCTTGCCCCAGGGAACTGATGATCAACACCGGAATCGGGTGATACCGCATGATCTTCCGGAGAAAGGACAGCCCGTCCATACGCGGCATCTCAATGTCCAGGGTCATCACGTCCGGCTTCAAACTCAAGATCTTGTCCCGCGCCACAAACGGATCTGGTGCCGACCCAACGATCTCGATGTCTGGCTCCGACGACAAAGCCTCGGTGAGAATCTTACGGACAATCGCGGAATCATCCACGACCAATACCCGGATCTTGCGCTGGAGTTCCATAGCCTAGGCCTGGTAGGCCACCACCGACAAGAAGCCTTCTTCCAACTCGAAATCCACCCGCGTTCCGTTCGTTGCCACCAGTGCGGTCGAAGCCACCGGATCAGGCGAGCCCAAATCGTACTGCCCCGGCGCACCAAACGTACTCACCACCGCACCGCAGATCATGTTCGCCAACTCGGACACAAACTGCAGTACCTGTAAATCCGTGATGTCTTCAGTGCCTAGAAAGTTTCGCGTCAGAGTCTGTGCTCCCGCAGGACTGCACCCGATCAACACTGCGCCTTGCGTCGGCCCCTGAAAATCGACCCGCGCCCCGATACCCAGCGATGCCTGCGCCAACTCCATCTCGGCCGGCCCCATCACTGCGGAAAAACACATCGTCTCCAGCACTCGCTCTACGGAGGCCTCAATTACGACGCCCACCACCGCTGGCTTGCTGTACACTTCTGCGCCGGTTTTAGACATGCGCCACTCCCAGTACGCGCTCCACTTCGTGGCGCAAGCCCTCGGGCGTGAACGGCTTCGTCACGTAGCCCGACGCGCCCAGACTCATCATCTGGTCCACACGGTCTAGTCGTGCGTCGGTGGAGACCACTACCACCGGCGTCTTGCGCAACACTGCATCGGCTTGCAGTGTCCGCAAGAGTTGTTCCCCGTTCATCTCTGGCATGTTGATGTCCGTCAGTACCAGATCCATGGGATGTTCCTGCATCACGGCTAATGCCTGCTTGCCGTCGCCTGCCTCCAGCAGCAGTCCCGTCTCGAGGCCGGACATCTTCAGGACGCGCTTTACAAAAGAGCGCATGACCGGCGAGTCATCCACAATCAGAACATTCAGTGTCATCGCGCACCTCCCAGGGGACTCATCGGCTGAGGTTGCAGTGCCCACTCATGTTCAGGCCCCGCACCTGCCCGCAAGAACGCCCGCCCCGTGGCCACTTCCATCCGCACCGTGCGAGCCACCAAGCCCCCGGTCTCCTCTCCGCTCACCATCAGCCCGCGCGTCCATAAGTCCTTTCGCAGCACTAGCTGATTCCGCTTCCCAATATTGAATACGCCCTTCTCATCCATCACCTGCGCCCCGCCCGCCACGCGCAACGTCAGCCGGTTCAACTGCACACCCTTGCGCAACAATCTTTCGATCAGCAGATGGATCCCTGTATCCCCGAAGACCGCCGGGTTGCTCCGCGCCCTGTCCGCATTCAAGGACGAGTGCGGCAGCATGTAATGCAGCAGGCCACCGATCCGGCTCACCGGGTCATGCGCCAAGACCGCAATGCACGAACCGAGCGCGTACGTAATCAGCGTCTCCCGAGGATCCGTACTTACCTGGCAGTCTCCAATCCCCACAACTACCAAGCTCATGATTTGTCTCCCGCCCCCACGCGGGGTTTTCGATATGTCGCCGGTCGAACGTATTCAAGCGAATGACGCACTCCGGAAAGACTCTCAGAGTGGCCTACAAACAGGTAGCCTCCTGGCTCCAGGAAAGCCGCCAGTCGGTTCACCACTTGTTCCTGGGTCGCGCGGTCGAAGTAAATCATCACGTTGCGGCAGAAAATCGCCGCAAACAACGGTCGCGTCGGAATCGGTCGGATCAGATTCACCTGCTCGAACTGGATCATGCGCCGTACGTTGGGCTTCACCTGAAACCAGCCCTCGAAACTCCCGCGTCCCCGCAGCAAGTACTTCGTCAGCCAACCTGGTAAAGGCTTCGGGAAACTGTCCTCTGGATAGAGCCCCTTGGCTGCGGTCAAAAGCACACGGGTCGAGATGTCTGTCGCCAGAATCTGCGCGCCGGCCCCCTCTGGCCCCAAGTGCTCCAGCATCGTCATTGCCAGCGAGTACGGTTCCTCCCCGCTTGAACAGGCGGCGCTCCAAATCTGGATGTTTCGTAGCCGCCGCCACGCCGGAAACGCGACCTCCTGCAGAAAGTCGAAGTGCTTGCTCTCGCGGAAAAAACTGGTGTGGTTCGTCGTCAGCGCATCAATCAATTCGGTAAGCGCCTCGCCACTCCGATCGGCCTGGACAAAGGCGCAGTACTTCTCCAGACTCTCGATCCCGCGCGCCCGCATCGGCTTGCCCAGCCGCGACGAAATCAACCCCTCTTTGCCCTCGCGCAGATCCAAACCGAACTGCTCGTACGCCAGCCGCGCCAATTGCTGGATGCCCGATGCTCCGGATTCGCGTAACGTCGCCATGTCAGACATCGTTTTGCTGCCCGTAGATGGCGTCCAGATCCAGAATCAATCCCACTTGCCCATTGCCCAGAATTGCCCCGCCTGCGATCCCCGGCGTGTTCTTCAGCATCTCGCCCAGCCCCTTGATCACAACCTCCTGCTTGCCAATCAATTCGTCCACCATCACGCAGAAAGTGGCCCCCCGAGCCTCGGCCACAATGAACAGGCTCTCTTCGGGAACCTCGGAGCGCGCCGCGATCCCCAATTTCCGCGACAAACGCACCACCGGCAGCAGGCTGCCCCGCACCATCGCCATCTCGCGTCGGTTCTCCACGGTGAAGATCATCTCCGCGGTTGGCCGCAGCATCTCCCGCACAGAGAACAGGGGCACAATAAACCGCTCTTCTCCTACGCCCACCACCAACCCATCGATGATGGCCAGCGTCAGTGGCAGCTTCAGTTGGAATGTCGTGCCTTCGCCCGCTTTGGACGTAATGTCGATGCGGCCCCGCAGCTTCTGGATCTGCCGCTTCACCACGTCCATGCCGACGCCGCGACCGGAAATATCGGTGATCTTAGCCGCTGTCGAGAGCCCCGGATGAAAAATCAGGTGGAAAATGTCGTTCTCTGAAAGCGCGGTCGCGTCATCGATCACGCCCTGTTGCTGCGCTTTGGCCAAGATCTTGGACTTATCCAGACCCTTGCCGTCATCGGTAATGCTGATGACGATCCAACCCGCCTGGTGGCCCGCCGACAACGTCACTTTACCTGCTGTCGGCTTGCCGGCCTTCTCTCGCTCCTCTGCGGATTCAATGCCATGATCCACAGAATTGCGGATCATGTGCATCAGTGGGTCTCCCAATTGCTCGACAATATTCCGATCCAGCTCCGTGTCTCCGCCGATGGACTCCAATTCCACCTGTTTGCCGCTTTTCCGCGACAGATCCCGCACTAGGCGTGACATCTTCTGGAACAGGCCGTTGATCGGCACCATGCGCATGGACATGGCCGTGCGCTGCAACTCCGCGGTGATGCGCCCCAGTTGCGAGAAATCCCGCAGGAGCGCCGGATTTTGCAGACTCGCGATCTCCGGATAGTGCCGCACCATCGATTCGGCGATTAGCAACTCGCCCACCATGTCCGCCAGATAGTCCAGTTTCTCGGTGTCTACGCGCACGGCCCGAGCCTCGGCCGCTACGGTTTTCTTGCCGTCCGCCTTCTGTTCTTCGCCCGAACTCGCTTCTTCGTCCATGCCTGCTAACGCAACAGCAGCACTGCTCGGTGTAGATCCTCCCTGGACAATCGCATGGATGCTTCCGATCAAGGCGTCGGCGCTCGGTGCCGGCCCCGCGCTCTGCCCCGATAACGTTGACTCCACCCGCACCAGCCAATGCCGCAGAAAGTCCGATGCGTTCAAAACCACATCGGCGATCGCCGGCGAGAATCGCAGCGTCCCCTGCCGCACCAAATCCAGCAGATTCTCGGTCTCGTGCGCCACCTCTCGGATTTCGTTCAGTTCCAGAAACCCGGCCAGCCCTTTGATGGTGTGAAAACTGCGGAACACCGAATTGATGGCTTCCCCGTCGTCGGGAGCCTTCTCGAGCGTCAGTAGTTGCACATCGGAACGGTCCAGATGCTCGCGAGCTTCCATGATGAAGTCGTGCATCAGTTCCGGATCGGCTGCCAGCGCGGCCATCGGATCCGGCTTCTGTGTCTCCACGCTTTGCGCTTCGATCGCCTTGCGCAGCCGCTCGATGCCCATCGTCAGAATGTTTTCACGGACCTCGGGCACGGCACTTCGGCCCAACTGCGCCTCCAACTCCATCGCGGTCAGCGCCACATCCGTGGCCGCTCCCCGCGATTGCTCGGAGATGCGCCGCAGTATCGCGAACCACTCCCCTTCCACCGGGCCTTCTGTGAGTAGGCAGGCCGCCATTTCCTCGACTTGCGAACGCAGGCTTTCGACGAACTCAGGGGTTGCAGAGGAGCTAGCCATGTCATGTTCTCCGGGCACTCAAGCGGCGTGGCGCGAGCCTCAATGAATCTCCTCGAATTCATCCATCGGAATGGACGAAGCTGCGCTGTTCGCCGGGCTCTGTGTCCAGGCGTGAGCGTTGACCGATGCGGTGCTCGCCACCTGCCGCCGCATCTCCGTCAGCGCGCCGCGCGACGTCTGTCCACCGGCGGGGCCCTGCGTGCCGCGGCTCGTATGGCCGTCCACCTGGGTTCCGGCTAATGCCGCCAGCCGGTTTACCAATTCCCGCATGGTGGCCGACTGCGCATTCAACTGTTCAGCCGCTGCCGCCCCTTCCTCCGCACTCGCGGCCGAACGCTGCGTCACCTGCTCCATCTGCCCGATGGCCTTGGACACCTGCTCTACACCGCGCGTCTGTTCTTCGCTGCCCAGACTCACCTCATCGACCAACATCTTCACCTTGGTCGATTCTTCGGTGATCGCACGCACCGCCCCGGCCACTTCATCCACCTTGGTCTTGCCCTCGTTCGACTTGGAGATCGAATCCGCAATCAGCGTCGAGGTATCACGAGCCGCTTGCGCACAACGCTGCGCCAGGTTCCGGACCTCATCGGCCACTACCGCGAAGCCCATACCGGCTTCTCCGGCGCGCGCCGCTTCCACCGCCGCGTTCAGCGCCAGAATGTTGGTCTGGAAGGCGATCTCATCAATCACCTTGATGATCTTCGAAATCTTCCCCGATGATGCATTGATCTCATCCATGGCCACCACCATCTGATCCAACTTTCGGTTGGTCTCCTCGAACCGTTGCTGCGAATGCGTCACCAAGCCCACCGCTGAGCGCGAGTTCTCCGCATTCTTGCGCGCCATGGAATGAATCTCCTCGCTCGACGCCGACGTTTCTTCCAGCGATGCTGCCTGCTCACTGGCGCCTTGCGCCAACGACTGGCTGGTCGCCGCCACTTCGCTTGCCGCCATCGCCACCTGGTCCGCGCTCTCGGCGATCTGCTGCGTCACCTGCTCCAAGGTTTTGTTCATCGCCCGCAGCAGTAGGAACGAGAACCCGATGCCACTAACGAACACCATGCCCAGCATCCCGAGTGTCCACGCTTTTGCCGAACTGGCTGTTGCCAGCGCCGCATCCGCCGTAGTGTCGCCCCAGTCGCTATTCCACTTCTGCATCACGTCGAGCATATCCATCAACGGCGCGGCTGCGGCGGCTACTTCCTTGCGATACAGGCGCACGGCTTCCTCCGAGTTGTTCCGGCGGCTCGCCGGGAGAACCCTCGAGTCCCACGCCGTGAAATAGACCTCGAAGTCCATCTTCAGCTTCTGGAAATTGGCGCGATCATCGGCTTGGCTGATCGTGCCGCCGTAGTCGGTCAGCCCCTTCGCGATCTTAGCCTTCACTTCATCCAATTGCCTCTCGATGCGGCTACGCTCGTCTGGTGTCCTGGTCGCGATGTGTTCCCAAGACAGCGCCTGATGCCAGCGCGCATTGTTGTCGATGTCCGCCATGAACGCCAGCCCCGGCATTGCATCCGCGGTTAAGCTGCGCAAGCCTGCATCGATCGCGGAGAGCCGCCAGATCGCGAGCCCACCCATGAGCAGTGCCAATGTCATCAACATCCCAGCCAGCAGGCTTACGCGTTTCCCTATCGTCATATGTGAGTTCATCGTGGTCGTTTCTCCGATTTACTGCAGGATCGACTGCATGCTCGTCAGTTCCGGGTCGGTCAACACCTGGCCGATATCGAGCAGAATCTTAACCTTGTCTTTCACCTTGGCCAGCCCCAGGAGATGGGGGTTCGGCATCTTATCGCCGAAATCCGGGGTGGCCTCAATTTCACTGCCGGTTAGATTCAACACCTCTGAGACTTCATCGACGATGATGCCCGTGTTCAGGGGCGGACCTGTGTCGCTATCTACTTGGATCACGATGATGCAGGTGCGCTCGGAGTGTTCTTGTTCAGGTAGTCCGAATTTCAAGCGCAGGTCCACCACTGGGATCACCTTGCCCCGCAGGTTGATGACTCCCTTGACGCACACCGGCGTCTGCGGAACTGTCGTGATGTCCTGGATGCCGATGATTTCGCGCACATTCATCACACGGACCGCAAATTCTTCTTTGCCCAGACAGAAGGTCAGAAACTTGCCAGCTCTTGAATTCAATACCGGCGCTTCTTGTTTTTCGTACAGTGTGGTCGTCATCATTCCCTTTCCCGACTAACCCACCAGCGTGCGGAGTTCTTCCACTACGTAGGTCAAGGATTTTGCCTGTCCTTCTAACTCCCGCGAGACCGCCGCATTCTCTTCGGCACTCGCCGCGTTGCGCTGGGTCACGTCCTGGATCTTGCTGACCGATGACGTGAACCGTTCGATGCCCACGGCTTGGGACTGCGAGGAATGATTGATTTCGTCAATCATAGTTCGCACCCCACCGAAGTCCTGCAGCAGATCCTGAATCACCGTGCAGACTTGTTGGGCTCGGGTGCTCCCCTCTGCGGACAGAGTCGAAGACTCCTCAATCAGTTCGGCCGTTTCCCGCGCTGCTCCCGTCGAACGCTGGGCCAAGTTGCGTACTTCATCGGCCACCACGGCGAAGCCCGCGCCCGCCGCACCCGCTCGGGCTGCTTCCACGCTGGCATTGAGCGCGAGCAGGTTGGTCTGGAAAGCGATCTCTTCGATCTGCTTCACAATCTTTGAAACCTTGCCGCTCGATTGCGCGATGGCATCCATCGCGGCATTCAACTCCTCTACGGCCTGTTGCGAATGGGAGGCCTTAGACGCTAACGCCTCCACCAGCACGCTCGATTTCTGACACGACGAAGCATTCGTGCGGGCGGTGTGCGAAACTTCCCCGCTCGATTCCACTGCGTTCGCTACTGATTGTGCCTGGAACGAGGCCCCTTCGGCCATCGCTCCGCTGGCGGAGGCCACCTGGGATGCTGCCGCGGTCAGCCCATCGGCCGTTGCCGAAAGCTGCTGATCCAGCCGACGCAACACTTGCGCCACATTGTGCGACACAAACCAGCCAGCCAGGACTGACAACGCCACCGCCAGCAATACCCCTCCGATGATCGCCATCGTCCCTCGCTGAGCTGCTTCATCATGACCGGTCTCGGTCCTTTGCACGCTGGCCTGAATCAGATCCGTGGCGTCGGAATTGCGCTTCTCCAGTGCTTCGAAAGCCGCCAGAAACGAAGGATACTTCTGCGCCGCCGCAGCGGGATTGATGGCGGTAACGTCAAACAACTTCGCGGCCGCCGCAGCGTAGGCGTTCAGTTCCGGTTCGATGGCACTCAGCGCCGAGCGGATTTCCGGTGATAGTTCCAGCTGCTGATTGCGCTCCATTGCCTCCCTGAAAATCCGCAGGTGCTCTTCCAGGTCCTTGCGTACCGACGAGCGTTGCGTTGCCGACTTCGCGCTCAGCACACTCAAGACGTCCGCGCGCACCGCGTCGTGCATCATGTCTGCTTCCATATGGTTCCGGATGGCGTGCCCGGAGGTCACCAGTTCCTTGGCCGCGGCGTTCAAGCCGCGCATCGTCATGTAGGAGAACAAGCCCAGACCCATGGTGAGGGCCACCGTTGCTGCTCCGAACCCCAACAGCCTGGTTCGAATGGATGCTTTTTGAAATGTGTTCATGAGGTTGTTTCGTGAGGACTCCGGAAATTTCCAGACTCACGCTGTATCGGCGCGTTCACCGGACGTAATAGAAAGATCGCCCTCGGACTTTTCTTCGCAGACTCAGGCTTTTCCGAACGATAAGGCTCCCTGTACCAGTGGCGGCTTTGGTGGCTGCCGGACATCACAAAAGGGAAACTTTACATGCGAAGCGTTCTATACATCTTGGCCTTAGCGGGCCTATTCACGGGCACTATTCCAGTACTTGCGGAGGTCCCGGTTGCACAGGAAAGAGGCGTCAGTGAGCTAGGCGAGATGATCACGGATCGTCCCGACTTCACCGAATCCAGCGAAGTCGTCGGACGGGACGTCGCTCAGTTGGAAATGGGCAGCGTCCTCGAATTTGACCGATCCGCGGGTGTGAGAACGTTGTCTTTCGGTACACCCCTGCTCCGCTGGGGCATCAGCAAGCGCGTCGAAATGCGCATTGCTGGCGATGGCCACATCAGTGAGTTCGGTCACGGCACCACGCGCCGCGGCGTCGGCGATACGGAGTTCGGCATCAAGATTAAATTCCACGACGAATCGAAATGGCTCCCTGCCATGGGCGTCATCCCGTTCGTCGGCATGCCCAGCGGAGCCGTCGGCTTCAGTAGCGGCAAAATGAACCCGGGCGTCAAGTTCCTATGGGCGAAAGATGTCCCGCTGGGTTTCGGTCTCTCGGGCAACCTCAATGCGACGAAAGTCACCGGCGACGGAATTGAGTTCGTCCAGAAGGCCGTCACGCTCTCCGTCGGCCATGACCTCGTCGCCGGGCTCGCCGGCTTCTGGGAAGCCTTCACCTTCGCACCGTTCGACAAAGGAACCGGCCCCAACTGGATCTATGACATGGGCCTCACCCGTATGATGGGCAACAACGCGCAGTGGGATGTCACCTGGGGACACCGCCTCAATCAGCTTGGACCAGACCAGTTTGTCCAGGTCGGCCTCACCTTCCGACGCAAAGTCGGTCGCATGATGCGCTATTAGCGTGGCCGAACGCCGCGTCGTCTGAGCCTCGCCTGTTAGGGATAGAATGTGGGGGGCGTGAGGATTCCCCACCTTCCCCCTGAGGTGACAGCATGAAACACACAACCACATTCTTCAGCGCGCACCGGGGCTTCGGAGCGCTCTTCTTCGTGCTTGCTCTCAGCCTGATCGCTTCACCGGTTGTCGCCCAGCCTGCGGCGCGGCCCGCCGATGTGCTCGGCCTGGCGCAGGTCGGGCACCAGGTGGAGGACCTCGAACGCTCCATCAAATTCTTCGAAGCCATCGACTTCAAAGTTGTCGAAGGCCCCAGCGCCTGGAAGGTGGATCAGGATCTGAACAAGCTCGGCAATACGCCCGGAGCCGAATCGCGGACCGCCACCATGCAGGTGCAGAGTTCCGTCTCTGACCTCCCGTTCACGCTGGTGCTTCGTCAATACCGCGGCATCGCGCGTCAGGATTGGAGCAGTCTCAACTCCTGGGATCTCCTGTCGAGCCATATCGATCTCACCGTCGATGGAAGTGTGAGCGTGCTGCTCGATAAGCTCGAAGGCCTCAATCTGCTCAAGATGCCGCAAGTGCAAGGACTGCCCAACCCGCGCCAGCAGCCCGGCTTCCGTCCCTTCGCGTTCATTCAGGATCCCGACGGCTTGGTCATCGAGTACTTCAGCCGACCCATCCCCAAGCCCGGCGATCCGCCCGCGGCGCCCAAGATCTCCAACTCCACCGCTACCCCGCAGAACATCGATCGCCTCGGCAAACAGGCTGGCTTTAATCACTACGCTACGAACATTATTGATCCCATCAAGGCCCAGGACTTTTACGTGAAGGTGCTGGGAGGTGACTATCCTGCCCATGAAGACCTGAGCGCGGCGCAGGTTATGCTCCACGGCTGGTTCCCGCAGGCGACTACGGACAAGAACGTGCGCGTCGAACTGATCTCCTTCAAGCTCAACGCAGGCAAAACGGCCCCGCCCGTGAAGTTCCAGGACATCAACGCCAACTACGCCGGCTTCCAGGTCAGCAACATCGAAACCGCCTACGCCCGAGCCAAAGCCAACGGCGCCATCACCGTCACGCAGGGCGGCATCATGAACTTCGGCAAAGGCAAGGCCGTACTGATTCGCGACTCCGATGTCGGTGGCTATGTGTTGCTATGGCAGCCCACTCGATAAGCGGTTGAGTTAAGCGACGGTCTCCCCCACCTGCGGGAAGTTTCGGCGCAGTTCTTCCAGAATCGCATCGTCTTCAAACGTACGGATGCCATGCGCCCGGTTATTGCGGAAGTAACGAACTTCATCGCTCGCATCGGCGCCCCACCCAGCCGCGATCGCTTCCGGCGTAGCGTAGGAATGTGCGTCGCCCTCGAGGGTCGGATGAGTTATGGACGTCAGGAGCAGGTCCACGGGCACGGGAATATTCTGATCTAGCAGCAGGGGCCACGGCAGTTGCATGATCCCCGCGTCCGTGACCAGCGGCTCTTCCCCCGGGCCCTGCGGCACGCGGCCATAGTCTTGCGCTTGGCGAACATGGCGATCCCACCCAGAGATCACGCTTTTCGGGATCTGCGACGCGGGATTCACCAGCAATGCCACGCAGCCCCAGGCGGCCGAAATCTTGTGGTTGGCACGATCGCTCAGCCGTTCCGCCATCCACAAATACTCGGCTTCGGCGATGAGTTCTTCCGCCGATCCAATCGGGTTCTTGCAGCGAAGTACCTTGGCCGTACCTAAAGGAGCGCTTGAGGAAAACACAGTCGTGTACGTGCCGCCGCGCGATTTCCGCCCATAGCGGATCGGCGCGGTGATCGTGTACTCGGACTCCGCAGACAACCTCGCCGCACGCCAGTCCTTCCGGCGCCCTTCGTCCCAGTACAGTGACCCGATCATGAGTATTCCGACGTTCAGTTCCATTGCTTCGTTCTTGCCTCTTTCCCTAAGACTTCCATGAAAGCTCAGGAGACCCAAGTGTAACGCGATAAAGCCGAGCCTTTGTCTTTTCCGCATGGCCAGATGAAAAGCATCGGTTATTCCGATGATCTTCATCTGGCTTATCTAGTTGTTGAGGACTCAATTCAGCCCTATTCTCGAGACAGGAAGCAAGCCGCAACGCGGCCCACGCATGGAATGAAACGTGCGTATCGCGTGTTGGCTCAGGAAGGTTGTGCCGGTATTTGGCCGGCAAGGAATGGAGTGAAGAACGATGAAGAACACCCTGGCTCCTTTGAAGCCCAGCAGATACGAAGAAGACTATTTTGTCCGGCAGCAAATTGAACTTCGGCGCTCGCTTGCCACCCAACGTCAAGCGGGGATGGAATTGGAAGCGCGTGAAGCTGCTCGCGCTCTACATTTCATGAAGTGCCCCAAATGCGGAATGCAGCTTGAGGAGATTTCCCTGGGCGACGTTCGAATTGACAAATGTTTTGGCTGCCAAGGGTTGTGGCTCGACGCCGGAGAACTCGATACGATCTCGGCACGGGAGTCCGGTTTCATGAAGCGCGTGTGGCAGGCGTTTCGACCTTAGCGGCGCGAAGGAGAAAAATGGAGCGGGAGACGGGGATCGAACCCGCGACGTTCAGCTTGGGAAGCTGACATTCTACCACTGAATTACTCCCGCTCGGAGTGTAAGCCCTTTAAATATAACAGAGTCACGCTCGATTTCGGGATGCCAGTCATTCCTTCCACTCCATTCACTCCGCTAAGACTCGAAGACGCTCTTTTCGAGCTGCTCCGCCGCTTCCTTCTCTTCTTCCACTCCGTCAGCGGCCAAGACGCTTTCTTCGAGTTTCTCCGCCGCTTCCGCCCGCTTCTTAAGCCCAATCTTGGTATACACGTTCAGTGCAACATCAATGCCGTGCCCGCGCTGGTCAGCCGCTACCTTGGGATCGACACCCGCTTCGTGCCCAAGGCTCGCATGCGTCCGCCGCAACACCTGAAACGTGGCCCAATCCAAACCAACAGGCTTGAGTTTCGGCTTCATGCTGCGCTCCAACATGTTGTCACGCCAGATCGGCGTTTCCGGATTCTCAGACGCAAAAACCCACGCAGAAGGACTGTTCGGAACCAACCCCATCCATTCCTTCAGCAGAGCGGCCGTCCTGGACGGAACCGCCGCGTCCCGCTCAGACGACTTAGTCTTGGGCGTGCCGATGTCACCCCGATACACCCGCTGCACGACCATGACAGCCGTGCAGTCTCCGCTCACATGCTGGCGCTGAAGCCCGAGGATTTCCCCAGGCCGCATCCCCGCAAAAATGGCGAGCTGTGCGACGATCTTTTCGCGGGTTTCAAGAACACCGAGGTACTGCTTGACCTCCTTTCTTGTCATTACAAACTTTGGTTTGCTGATCGCGACCTTCGGTACAAACAAGCTCGTTGTCGGGTCCCGGTCGATCACCCCCTCACCCAAAGCTAGCTTGAAGATGATTCCCAGATCCCAGCGAAGGTGCGCCACCATGCTACGAGATAAAGTCTCCGCCTTGCGCTCAAGGAATGCTTGAAGGTCGCCCCGCGTCAGGTTCCGGATTGGAGCTTCCCGAAATTCCGCCAAGTGACGAGACATACGACTCCCAGTTGTCATCTCCGTCGACAGCTTCCACTTGGAACGTAGCACCGGAAGAGCAACTCCATCGACGAACTGTCCAAACGTCATCTCCGGATCGGCGGCACCAACAACGTTTTGCAGATTGACCTTGCTCATAATCTCGGCCTGCATCTGCTGGGCCTGACTCTTGGTCATCTCTGACTTAGAGCCAAGCGTGTGATACTTCTTGCTGCCATCTACCCGGTACTGAAGAATCCACATCATCCGATGCCCGTGGTCCTTTAACTGCAAACTACCCTTTTGATATTTCTTTCTACGCATGCTCAGTCCTTTTCCGACGTCACACGCGATGAATTCAGGTCTTCAGTGATTTTCGCACTGCCCTCAAGGGCTGTCAGCCATTTATTCAGAGCTTCCGGCCGAACGAGGGCACGCCGTCCCATGCGAACCACCGGCAAAGGCGGAAGACCATGGACTTTTCCGTTCGCCAGGTTGGAAACGTGAGCTTTCGAGCAGCGTAGCTCCTTTGCCACGTCCTCAAGAGTAAGATTTCCCTGACCAGCTACATTCGATTGCATGTCGCCAGTATGCGTTGATTCTTCGGATTTAGAGCGTTTTGGAATTCCGGGAATTCCGGGGCGGTTCAGGAAGTTGCTACCCCTCGGGCTTGCTATGTTTCTTGATGTAGGCCTCAATCTGTGGAACCAATTCCGGGTCGGGCTGTTCCTTCCCGATCTCCCAATCGCTCACCCGCTGATGGGGAACGTTGAGCAACTCCCCTACCGTTGACTGTTTATCGTCGGCGAACTTACGGGCTCGCCTGAGTCGCTGACCTAGGCTCAACGCAGGTCGTGCTGAACTCGGTGTGGAGAAGACCCCGTCGATCTCCAGACTGAGGGCCGCGTCATTCACAAGTTGAGCGATTTGCGACAGAACATGGGGGTTGTACGCTTTCAGAGTGACGCCGTCTTCCCCCAGAAATGCGCTTGGCTCGTCAATGTATTCTTCAGACTCGTCATGCAGGTGAGTCAGTAGCTCGTTATAATCTCGCACGATTGTTGGGAGTCGAACCTCCAACGATCGCATGCAGCGCCGCACACCATATAACCAGAGGTGGATCAGCTCGCCACGAGTTTCTAAGGTGGGTCGAGTGCTCAACAAACTTACAAGTTGAGCATGAACTTCCTTGGCTACAGACACGTTGACTTTGCTCCTGGGTTGAGCAGCCTAGCCGGACTGGCAGCTAACCCTAAGTCATAGTTTGACAAAGTGCCATGGTGAAAAAAGGGCCCGCTAGACTACTGAACTGCCGGAATGGATGTGAACGCCGCTCCGCCAAAACGTAGTCCAAGGACGCCCAAGCCCGTAGCGCTGCCTCTGATCTCTGCCGACCCTCGTTTCCCAGTGATACCAGCTAACCCCGGTAGGTCGCGGAGAGTTAGTGCTGTCTTGTTTCGTCCCAGGAGGTTCAGTGATGAGACCCCGACAACTGCCCCCGATTCATCCCGAGCGGTGACTGTTATGAAATTGGTTTGGCCGTTCGCGTTCGCAACTGCAAGTGCCGTAACAAACCGCGTGTCGTCCCAGATCAAGGTCGCCGAAGCTGAGTCAGTGCTTGAAAGGGGAACGACGGCTTCTTGATCGTCCCGTCCAGGTACAGTCGCTCGGAAGACTCCATATCCTACGACCCCGGTGGGCAGAGCCACAGAAGCATAGCCCTGTGACAAGGAGCCAACGTTGGGAGCCTCAAAGACTGCCGTACCGCGTGGGGCAATGGACAGGTTGATGGATGAACCATTGGCCGAGGGTACAAACATTGGGGTTCCATTCTCATTCACGAAAGTGATCGTGATTGACGATGCTGAATCGGTTGTGTTGGTGAAATAGAGCCCCGAGTACCAGCCCCCACCGAAGCAGAACTGCGGTAGGAGCATCGTTGATGTGGCGGACCCATAGGTTACGAGATCGAATCCGACGCCACCGAATCCTCCGCTAACAAGCCTAGACTGCACAACGACCCGCTTAAACTTGCCGATACCTTGCAGCCTGATTGTCATGTTGCCTGTGTCCGTCTGGGAAACGCTGCCGACAACAGAACCTTGGGCGTTATACGCAGTGAGCGTGATGATATTGGGCGTGTCGTTAACCCGGTCAGTTGTCACGGAGAAGTAATCGGCAAGAGCGGGAGACCGACTATCCGAAGGGTCCACGAAATCAAACGTTAGAGGAGCCCAGTAATCAACGGTGTTAGCAGTGCTTAGGCCTCCGAGCATGTATTGACCCGAAGCTGCGTGGCCTACGCCCCCATCGATAAGGGCGACACCGCTCATCGTTACGCCCTGATTTGAGTACTGCGTGGTGATCCTTCCGCTGACCGGCACGGCGGTTCCTTGAAAAAGGGTGACTGGGGAGAGGCCCGAGGGGAGTGGCGGCTCGAAGTCCAGAGTACGAGTCCCCGCCAAGGTGACTTGGCCCTCGACCATCCCGGCGGCCCCAAGAAGGCCCACCAGCGCCAAAAGCACGCGAATTCTGTTTCTTTTGACCCTTACATTGCCGCTCAAGTTCTCGTTTCGCATTCGGCTCGCCACTCCTCCATGAGTGCAATTGATTGCAGAATACATTCTGTCACTATCTGTGCTGTAGACGTTCATTCAGCATATCAACAACCATGACTGAGTGACGCCCGACGTGTTCCAACGGAAACTCGGTAGCAAAATAAGGGAGATCCGGTCTGCGCAGGGGTTCTCGCAGGAAGGTTTCGCGGACGAATGTGGACTTCACCGGACACACATCAGCCTCCTCGAACGTGGCCGTATCGACCCCAAACTCGGCACCATCCGGAAGGTGGCCTTCGTTCTCCGTGTCAAACTTGGCGATCTGCTTCAGGGATTGGACTAGCATTCAGTAGATCTTCATCAAGGCGCTCGTCGTGGCGTTGGAAGCCTGCTTGTCGGTTGTGGCGACATAGCGCATGGTTGAACTGATCGACTTGTGACCAAGCTGCTGCTTCACGAGCGCAAGATTCACGTTTGCCGCCACCAAGTGACCGGCTAGAGAGTGTTTTAAGACGTGCGGATGGCGCTTCTCTGGAGGGAGGCCCGCAGAAGTTCCGATGGCTTGGAACAGCCGGAAGAACTGCGTGCGATCTAGTCGCCCTCCCTTCTGCGACACGAATAAAAAGTCCGAGCCGTCGTTCGGGCGTTTCCGTAACCAGAGCCGAAGGGCTTTGATCTCGTTCAGAAGGGGCTCGCCCCGGTGCTCCGTCAGAGCCTGAGTCGTGCGGAGTGACCCCTTCAGGCGAGCAATCACGAGGCTGCCGTTCTGGAGATCAACGTCGCCTAGCCTGATGGCGCAGACCTCGGAGGCCCGAAGTCCATGCTTGTAGGCAAGGAGGATCATGCACCACTCACGAATTCCTTGGGCTCTCGCCGCTTTCAACGTCGCCAACACCTCTGCCGTCTCAAGCTGATTCATGGCGTGTGTGCGGTCCTGCGTGATTGAAGTTGTGAAGGATGCAACAGAATGTTGAAAGTGGCCAGCGAGAGTTGTTCATAGAAGCGGGTATTTTCAGCCTTGGCCGAGCGAAGAAAGCAACAGAATGGGTAGTTTGTTGCATTGTTTGTCCTTAGCGGGGGTCCTCCAGGATCAAACCGTCCAGGCACCGGAACTGCGGGAGCCACTTGTCTTGCGGGTCCACCCGACCGTAGTGCTCGTATGCGAGGCAGACCGCAAACATCAGCGGTAACATTCCCGCGAATCGCAGATCATTCCCCGCACAGTGAACACCGTCGCAGCACCACGTCGGAATCGGGCTCGGATTCTTCCATCGCTCCCTTGCGCTTTCCAACATCTCCTGGACTTCCTGCTCGCTCACAGCCACCGCAGCTTCTGCGATTGGACTCACACCACCGGCCATCATCCAAAGCGCTTGGCTGATGAAGTTGTTGTCGCCAGAAAGAGGCGTCTTGGCTTTCAGGTGGACGTCGACTAGACGTTCTGCGAGGGCATGTTGCGTTTGCTGGGCAAGGCTCTTCAAGAGTTCCGCCTGGACGGAAGAAGTAACGTTGGCTTCCACCAATCCTTGCACTCCCGCCATTGCTAGCGCCGTGTTCTGTTCGTCAATGGCCTGCTCAATGAGTCGCGTCATTGCTGTCAAACTTCGTTCGGTCGAGCTGTAGATCATGTAGCGTTGCCCAACCAGCGAACTGTAGAGGTAATCCGGTCCTCCCGTGCGCGGGTCCCACCAGTTCGGCAGCTTGCAGATACGGATTGCCTCAGCGACCAACAGACTAAGATCCGCGCTGGGCTTGCTGAGTGCTCGAAAGACACTACTTACTCTCTCCATTACGGCGACTGAATGCCCGTCCTCGGCCGAACCTATCAAAAGCCGTCTTGCGGTTCGGAACCGGTGTTGGGCTTCCGGAAATGTGTCCAGATACATGAGCCAGTAGACTGCGTCTTCTACCCTCCGGATGCGGAGAGATTTTACGAGTCCCGAGAGGGCCTGGGAGAACGTTGGGTGAGTCGAGGGTGTGAAGGGTTTGAGGGGATAGACGCCGAGCACTGTGAGGTGCTCACACTTGCCGTTGCGAATGAATTCTCGACAGTCGCACGTTCGCTTGTTGAGATCGATTATGTGCCAGCAGTCCCCGCTGAATGACTTCAAGCGGAGCACGGCCTTTGGTGTTTGCACGCAGACCTTCCTTTGAGGGATTCGAGCGCGCCAAGCTCACCACGATGGTGTATTGGAGTGCCCTATGTATATGATTCTGAGTGACTTCTTTGGGTTACGGAGGGTTCGCCTGAAAAGATCGAGTTTACTGAGAAAAGAAGTCTCGGATGTCTTCAAATCGGCCTTGACGGTCACCACAGCGTGTAGATGGGGCATTCAATCTACACTGTCAGCATCGGGATAAATCAAGGCCGTGAAGAGCGGAATAGGCCGCTGACCTGCTGGGGATAGATATACTCTCGGTCGATTGGAAGCGTTGTACGCCTTGTGGACTCACTTCGACGTAGAAAGGTGGGAATTGGTGGCCTCGACGACTAGAGCGCTGAATAGCGCGTTTGTTCGCCGAGAATCCGCTGTTATCGAATCATTGGGGGTCAACGCCGAACTAGTCTGGATTTCCACATTGTCATCGAACTGCCGCTGCTGTGGGCCCTTGCCAACAAAACTAAGCAGAGCAAACCAGATCCCAGTAGAATCTGAGTCGATGGCTCAGGTACGTCGGTGACACTGATTGAGGAGATAGTGCCCCTGAGGTAGTTCTGTAAGCCCCCGCCGTCGATGCGCATTCCCCAGACCTCGCCGGTCCGATGTATCAGATCATTCTGCAAGTCCAGAGGTCCGTAAGAATATGGGTCTGCCATAGCTGAAGCATCGAAGGCAATCCATCGCGCCTCGGCCCAACTTGGGCCCTGTAGTTCCTCCGAGAACGTTAGCCACGTTGCATTCCAGATTCCGTTATTCCCCTGCGCTGATCCACCGTTGTAGCTTGCCGTGAAGTTGGTTGAGCCCAGCCCCAAAGCCTGGAACAGGCCAGCATCGATATGCACCGGGCCAAATAACGTTCGGACTGTGCCTCCGCCGAAGTCGATTTGCCCTGTTGTCTCGTCAGAGATGGCCAGTGTCACCGGTATAGTCAGGTCCGGGACTGAATTGAAGTTGTTGGTAGCTAGATCGTACTGCCACTGAAGAGTCATATTTCCCTGCATCGTGATTACTGCCGCCTGGGAGTTCTCTAGGGCTGCTGTTGCAGCCATGGCAATAAAGACTAAACGGCAAACATTCCTGAAAAAGCGCATTCCACACAGATTAATCGGGCCATAGTAGACGTCTCAATGGTCCATTAGCGTATTCGGTACTGGGCCGCATGGCTGGCGTGGCAAAGACCGCCATGAAGAATACTGCTCGTGTGACAAACTCCTTATTGCAATCGTGTGCACCAAAGTTACTGCCTTTCAGCATATCTGGCCTTGGGCTGTGCCCCCAGACCTCTTCTCTGGACCCTCAACCTGACTTCGACTCTCGGCGTGTGTATCTATCTCGTCCTCAGCTTCTCCGTCTCTCCCCCCGCCAGCGCCGGAGCGGTGCAATTGATAGCCAACCGCTGGCCCAACCCTTTTGTCTGGCCTATTCATGAACATCCCCCCACGATTGGCCTCTCTATGTAGCAATTCGCAATCAGTAGCACCGCTCCGGCGGGAGAACACCCTGCTCGGTGCTCCGCACCTCGTTACGCGCTGTACCAGCGTCCACTCGCCTTCTCTCTTGTCTTGTGGGCGTTTTTATGGTCAGCTTGCGACTGATACGAATCATGTCCGCATCGGTCCCCATGGTCTTGAGGACATACAGAAGTTCACGGCAGTCCCCAGAGTACGGCCTGATTAACGGTTCGGACAGATCTTTGATGTTATTCAACGCACGCCATTTCGAGGCGAGCTCACAGAGCTTGATCCGGTGCAGGTTATACAGAAGAACGTGAGCGTGCAGCCTGCCTTCCGCAGCACGCCGTGGATTGAACCCATCTTCGAGAGCAGCAATGTACTCCAGCTTCCGGCTCCCACGACGAGGACACGGTCCACTGTGGAGGCCTTCGGATGCTAACCTCCAGGCTTCAAGGCGGCGGAGAAACTCGGGTTGTTTCAAAGGCACTGGTGTATTCAGGACTGCTACTGCATCGGGAGGCAAGTCCTCCGCAAGGTGAATGGCAAATTCCACGTGAGCAAGGGAGTGGCGCGAAGGTTTAGACCAATCGGGTCCCCAACAATCCTTGGAATGCTTGACCTGCCATTTGTCGTACCTCCGCGACTGGCCCGCATTCGCGCTAACGCGCAGATAGCGCGTCCTGGCTGTTTGATACAAGTCTTCTATGCTCGGCGTGCTCTGCGTGCCCATTGTGTGAATACACCTCTCCCATTGGCCCGACTTGAGTGGGCATAACATTCATCAAAAGAGCCAGGCCCTTGGGCTTACCGGCTCAACTGTCTTGAATTGAATGGAGTGGTCGCCGCTGGACGGCGCGACCTAAAGGCGTGCTGCGAAGTGCGTCAGATAACTGCGTAATGCTGATTCACTCCGTTGCCACTCCCCTAACGACTCACAAACGTACCTTGCGCTGTAAGTAGCTGAATTCCTTAGACCTGAATTCACCTTCGTGAACGCCTTAGTTGTTTGTTATCAATTGGGACTGGAATTGGGAAGCTGACATTCTACCGCTGAATTACTCCCGCTCAGCGTGATTCGGAATGAATCTCCTTCACTATAACAAAGCGCTCCTGGCAAGGGCAGTGCCTAGCACGGAACAAATCAATTCTGTGTAGTTCATGCCTGCGGTCCGGGCGGCCATGGGGAAGGCGGAGTGATCTTGCCCGCATGGACGTGCGCCTGGATGGGTTCTTCGATCTGAATGAGACGAGCAGTGGACGGTGCTGTTCTGCGCCAGATTTCGGCAGCCGGGCCGTAGGCGATGGCTGCGTGATCCGTGCCGCAGCGTGGGCACGGTCCTTCCGCAGTTTGCGCCGAAGACGAGCCTTCGTGGTAGACCGTTGGCTTGCCTTCGAAATTGCGCAACACAACACGGCCCGCACCTTGCGACATGCGATAGTTCGGCAACAACGGAATCTTGCCGCCCCCCCCTGTGGGGAATCGACGATGTAGGTGGGAATCGCGTAGCCGGAGGTGTGGCCCCACAGGGACTCCATGATGGAGAGCCCTGTATCGACGGGCGTGCGAAAGTGGCTGAGGCCTTCGGCAAGGTCGCAGTTGTAGAGATAGTACGGGCGGCAGCGGACCTTCTCTAGCTCATGCAGCAGCTTGTGAATCACCACAGGACAATCGTTGATGCCCTTCATCAAGACGGTCTGGTTGCCGGTGGGGATGCCGGCGTCGACCAGGCGCTCCATCGCGGCGCGCGTGGCGGGCGGCGTGCACTCACGCGTGATCAGGAGCAAGACGCGATCGGGGTAGCGGTGCGTGAGGCCGGGCAGCGGGGAGTCGCGATCTTCGGCGACGGGATCTTCGCGTTCGAAATCGGCGACCTCCATTTCTTCCAGACGCGCCACAGTTTGTAGGCGCATCGAGCAATTGGGGTCATCCGGATCGAATGTTGCGTGATGCGGCGTGATACCCCGCCGAAACAGATCCACGAATCTATCCGCAGCGAGCGATTCGCTGGGGGTGAGGAGAAACGCCTCACGTAACCGATCCGGGGTGCAAATCTGGTTCTTAAGCTGACATTTCCAGTCACTCCACTCCGCGTCAGTGGCTTGCGCCCAACGCGGGAACGCAGATCTACTACGAGGTTCTCCGAGCCTGCTGTGAGGTTATTTGTACCCTGTGTTCTTTGATTTTCCGGTTTCACGGACGGTCTTTTTTCACCTACGCAGTGCTACGGTGGGACGTGGGTGTTTATGACCAGCACGTGTTGCCTCGGCTGATTCATCTGGCGATGAAGATGAAGCGGCTGGAGCCGTATCGTGCGGAGATCGCGGGTTCGGCGGAAGGGCGGGTCTTGGAAATCGGTATGGGGTCGGGGCTGAATCTGCCCTTCTATTCCAATCGCGCGAAAGAGATTCTTGGATTGGAGCCGCATGCCACGTTGCGGAAACTGGCAGGACACTCCGATGTGACTCTGTTGGCGGCTTCGGCGGAACAGATTCCACTAGACGCGGCGAGCGTCGATTCCATCGTGACGACGTGGACGTTGTGTTCGATCCCGGATGTCGCGACCGCGCTGAGCGAGATGCGGCGTGTACTGCGGCCGGATGGTCGGTTGCTATTTGTGGAGCACGGGCTCGCTCCGGAACTCGAGGTGCAGCGAACGCAGCAGAAGTGGACGCCGTTATGGGGACGCTTCACGGGTGGCTGTCATCTGGATCGCAAGATCGATGCGCTGATCGGCGATGCGGGGTTTGAGATCGAGGGCCTGCGAACGGGTTATATCGAAGGCCCTCGGGCGATGACGTTTACTTACTCGGGGTCGGCGAAGTCGCGGTAGCGCGCGGGGCGCTGAGGCGAGCGCCATTGCGCAAGACGGCAGCGCGGGTGACTTGGGCCACGGACGGCACGCCGCACTGGCGCATGGTGAGCGAGAGTTCGGCGCGCAGGATCTCCAGCGTGCGTTCGACGCCCGGCTGGCCGAAGGTCGCGAGTCCCCACATGCAAGGGCGGCCGATACCGATGGCTCTTGCGCCGATGGCGAGCGCCTTGAAGATGTCGGTGCCGCGACGGAAGCCGCCGTCGACGAAGACGGGCAGTTGCGGTCCTACGGTGTCGATCACTTCAGGCAGAATGTCGAGGGTGCCGCGGCCCGTCTCTGCAGCGCGTCCGCCGTGGTTCGAGATGATGATCCCATCGACGCCATGCTCGCGAGCGAGGCGCGCGTCTTCGGCCGTATCGATACCCTTCAGCACCAGCTTCATCTTCGTCATCTTCTTCAGGCGATCGACGTAGCGCCAGTCGGCCATCGACGGATTCATTTCGCCCGAGAGGCCGGCGAACATGGGACGCGTGCGGTTGCGCACGACGACGTTGCCGGTGATGGGATGGGTGACGTGGCAGGTAAGGCACTCCCGATTGTCCTGGCGTGCGAATCGCTGACCTGTCTCAGTGTTACGGCCGGCCAGTAGATCGATGGTCCAGGCGAGCACGGGGCAGCCGGCATCTTCGGCGCGCTTCACCATCTTCTCGGTGTCGGGCCAGTTCGCGGGCATGTAGAGCTGATACCAGGGAGCGGTGCCGAGGTTCTTGGTGACGTCTTCCACCGAGAACGAAGACACAGTGGAGAGCATCTGCATCACCTTCTGGCTCTTGGCGGCGCGGGCAGTGGCGAGCTCGCCATCCACGTGGAAGGCCTGCTGTGCGCCGACGGCGCTCACGTAGAACGGAACGTCCCACTTGGCACCGAAGACGGTGGTGGAGAGGTCCACTTTGGAAACGTCGACCAGGCGGCGGGCGCGGATCTGGAAGTGCGCGAAGGCCTCGCGGTTGGCGCGCAGGGTGGCGTCGTCATCGACGCCCGTTGAAAGGTAGCCCCAGTGCGCAGGCGGCAGCGCCTTCTTGGCGAGCGGCTCGAAGTCCATCACGTTGATGGCGTCTTTCGCGCTGTTGATCGTAATGTCTTGCGCGAAGGCGTAGGAGGCCAGAGGGCTGGCGGCAAGAAAGCGGAGGAAGTCCCGGCGGGCAGACGAGCTCATGGCTCACCAGTATATAGCGACCCGCTTAGCGAGGCGAGTTGGTAGTGGCTCGACCGGCGGGGCGGAGCTGGGCTTCTTCGAGCTGCCGGGCTTCAGAGAAGGTGAAGATCATGCGATGGATCACCGTGATCGTGCCGAGCACAGCAGTTACCCACAGCACAGGGGCCATGCGATCGAACAGGGCACCGATGATCACGAGCACGACGCGTTCGGGGCGTTCGAGGAAGCCGACCTTACAGCTGGGGATCAGATTCTCCGAGCGGGCTCGGGCGTAGCTGATCATGACGCAGGCCGTCATCGCGAGCGCGGTCAATACGACGTAGCCAGGGCGATTGATGCCGCCGTACCAGAGCAGCAGGCCGATGAAGAGGGCAAGGTCGGAATAGCGATCGAGGACGGAGTCAAAAAATGCCCCGAAGCGAGTCACGCGGTTAGTTTCACGGGCGACGCGACCATCGACCATGTCAAACAGGCCGCCGCCGATGATGACCCAGCCGGCGAACTGGAACCGGCCCTGCGCCAGCAAATAGCCGGCGTAGCTGCTGATGACGAGTCCGAGGAACGTCAGAACGTTAGGATGGATACGAGACAAAGCCAAGCCGCGCACGATCAAGCGAATGATCGCGCCGCAACCGGCACCAATGGCATGAGTGAACGTCACCGGGGTTACCCTCCCGTCTGCTGGTGGACCGTCAGCAATTCTACAATTTCCATCTCGCGAAGGCCACCGGGAATTTGAATCTTCACGGTATCCCCCACTTGCTTGCCCAGCAGGCCACGGCCGATGGGTGAACTGGTGGAAATGAGGCCCTTGGAGACGTCCACTTCTTCACTGGTCACCAGACGGTAGTGCAGCTTTTCGTCTTTGTCGACGTCCAGGATGACGACTTTGGAGCCCAGACCCACCCGGTCATGCGGGATCTTGGACATGTCGATCATCGAAACTTCGCGCAAACGCGAGTTCAGCTGGCCGAGGCGGGCGCTGACCCAGGATTGGCGTTCTTTCGCGGCGTGATACTCGGCATTTTCACTGAGGTCGCCATGCTCGCGGGCACGGAGGATCTCTCTGGGGAGTTCGACGCGCAGCTCGTTTTCGAGCACGGCGATTTCCTCCGCTAACTTTTTCTTGAGTTCTTCCATGACCCTGCCTCCGCAATTATAGCGCGTGGACCCTTCGGCTCAGGAAAAGAGTGTGCCGCGGCCCAGCAGATTATTGGGGTCGAAGCGAGCCTTCACCTGCTTCATGGCCGCGATGTGTTCGGGGCCGTATTGCAGGTTCAGCAGGTGCGCCTTCCGCTTGCCGAGGCCGTGTTCGGCACCGACGGTGCCCCCGAGTTCGACGACTTTGCGGGCCAGATCCTTAATCACGGCCGGGGAGCGGTCCCATTCTTCCTGATCCTTGGGCAGCAGTTCGGTGTGGACGTGAGCGTCGCCGATGTGGCCGAACATGACAAAGCGGTCTTCAAAGTTTTCGCTGAGGACGTCGCGGTAGATGTCGAGCATCTCGCGATTCTTTTCGAGCGGCACGGCGTAATCGGTGGCGATCACGACCAGACCGAGTTTGCGCAGGTGATCGTGGATCTTCTCGGGCAGGCGGTGCCGGAACAGGCGGAAGCGTTCGCGGTCGCGGGCGGAGCTCCCGAACCAGGAATCGGCTTCGAGGGCTCCGGTCATGTCGAGCTCGACATCGCCCTCCCATTCGACGATCACGGCGGCCCCATAGGGCTGGTCCATCAGCTTGATGGAGCGCGAATCGAGGAACTCTAGCAGGCGCAGGCCTTCGGTGGGACGCCAGCGATCGACCGCATCGAGCGCGCTCTGTTCGTCAGGGAAGAAAACGATGCCGCCCGTGATTTCACCGGGGGCGGGGAGCAGGCCGAGTTCGGCTTCGGTGACGACGCCGAGGGTGCCTTCGCTGCCGATGAAGAGGTCCACGTAATCCATGCCAGGCTTCAGTTGGTAGCCGCAGGAGAACTTCTTCACGTTGGGCAGCGGGATGGTGGGGACGTCGAAATCGACGGGCGTTCCGCGCCGGTATTCGACGATGCGGCCATCGAGGTGGACGACGCGGAGGGCGCGGACGTGTCTACGAGTAGCTCCGAATTTGAAGCTGCGCGAGCCGCTGGCGTTGGCTCCGATGTTGCCACCGATGGAGGACGTGTTCTCGGTGGGGTCGGGCGCATAGAACTGTCCGGCAGCGAGCGCGGCGTTCTGGACGTCGCGGAGCAGCGTGCCTGCGCCGACGCGGGCGGCTCCGTCAGTGATATCGAGCTTCTTGAAGTTGCCCATGGAGATCGCCCAGCCGCCTTGGGGCACAGCTCCACCGGCGAGACCGGTGAGGGCTCCCATGATGGTGAGCGGGATGCCTTCGCGATTGGCACGCGTGACGATTTCGGCGATTTCTTCTTCGTGGCGAGGGGTGAAGATTTGGTCGGCGTGGCCTGCGAAGTGGGAGGCGTCAGTGATCTGCATCTCGAAACCATTTTACGGTGGCGGGGCTGTGCGAGACTGAAAATCGTGTCCACTCCTCAAGCTCAACCAACTCTCTACACGGGCGGCAGCGCGCTGATCGAGGCGTTGAACGATGCCGGGATCACGCATCTGTTTGTAAACCTGGGCAGCGACCATCCGGCGATCATGGAAGCGCTGGCTTACTGCAAGAAGGCGGGGCTTCCGGCGCCGAAGGTCATCACGTGCCCGAATGAGATGGTGGCGCTGAGTTGCGCGCAGGGGTTCACGCAGCTGACCGGTCGTACGCAGGCTGTACTGATCCACGTGGATTGCGGCACGCAGGCGCTGGCGGGCGCGATTCACAACGTCGCGAAATGCCGCGTGCCGGTGCTGATTCTGGCTGGGGCATCGCCGGCGACGCAGGAAGGCGAACTGCGCGGTTCGCGCAATGAGTTCATTCACTGGCTGCAGGATGTTCCGGATCAGCGTGGCATCGTGCGCGGCTACATGAAGTACGACAACGAACTGCGTACGGCGCGCAACATGAAGCAGATGATTCACAGAAGCTTGCAGATTGCGACGAGTGATCCCAAGGGTCCGGTGTATCTGATGGCGGCGCGCGAGGTGTTTGAAGAAGAGATTCCGGCGATCGAAGTGAACCAGAAACAGTGGCAGCAGATCGCGGCGTTGCCGTTGCCGGATGAGGGCTTGGATGAGCTGATGGAATCGCTGCTGGCGGCGAAGCGTCCTCTGGTGGTGACCAGCTACCTGGGTCG
>CANIIC010000027.1 GCA_947467395.1 Bryobacterales bacterium | reverse complement strand
CGGCGTGGCTGCTGCAGTACAACCAGGAACGGCCCCACAGCAGTCTCGATTACCGCACGCCCAACGAGTTCGTGCAGCAGTGGCGTGCAGCGCAGATACCGATCATGCAAACTTAGGTGAGATGATGGGCGGAGAATGGGGGCAGGTCACGGGCACAGGGGACTACTGGATCTAAGAGCGTACTTCATAGCAGGGCTGGTGCGCGTGCCGTGAGGTACGTCGAAGTACGAGATAGTCTGACTTGTTGTCGCCGGACCAGTCTTGCTCTCATCGACAACACTGGGGCAATCAAGGGCGGAAGAAAGAGTCAGTGACCAGAAAGTTGAGGTCGCGTCCGGCTTGGTTTATCCGCTTTGAGTTGAACAATGGGCTTCTCCCTAACCATCGGACACTTACCATTAGAATTCCACATAAACAAACGCCACCCAATATCATTTCCTAATACCAAGACCCGGCGCTAGCGAATCTATGGTGTCGAGCCGAACCGCGGCGGCCAACTCTGGGAAGGACCCTTTTGTCCCTTTCGTCGTATGGTCGGTAGGTCTCTGATAGTACACACAACCCCAGAATATTGTGGTTCTTTATTCTCAACTCGTTCAATACGACATATACGACGTAAACAGAAAACAAAGAACTTGCGAAGCGATCTAAGAGAGCCTCGACCGCCCTTTTGTCGGCGGCTCGCAACTGCGCTGTGTGAATTAAGACTCCATCTTCAAAACAACAGAAAAGCAGCCACCCGGTTCTCGCCCCTGACCGACGCTCGCCGGCACTGGCCGATTGAACTGGTATAGGCCTAAGGTGCCGACTCCCGAAAACAAGAGAGTAACTTCAACGCCGCGGATCGAGAAGCTGACCATCTAGGATGTTGGGGCAGAACCGGAGCAGGGCGTTCCTCCGATACAGAAGGATTCACCCGGAACAGGGAGGTCTCTGAAGATGACGCTGCCAATTGGAAGCCAACGCCCGAGTAGACACGTTGCCATCAGGCATCGGGGGTTGGATACGCAGTGCTGCGAAGCGAGATAGTCCGCTTGTGAAACGCCAACTACTTTTCGGAAAGCGTACCCGTCGTAGCGAACCAGCGCTCCACAGGACGCCCGGCAGTTTCCTGGCGTTCAACCCGGGCAAGCCCTTTCTCGTGAAGAATAAACAGGGCTCGGGCGATGTCCTTTTCGTTCTTCTTGCGGTGGAACAAATCCCGTAGTTCTGTACGGGACATGCCATTCGGGGAGGTTCGTAGTGCTTTCTGAATCGCGTCGGCGATCGGGTCACCGAGAGCATCCCCAAAGACATAGCGGGCTGATGCCTCGCAGTAGTCCCAAACGGCCAGCGCGGCATCGAGGTGTTCACGACGAATTTCCTCTCCGCCGTCAAGTACGGCGAACAGCAGGCTCAGACGCAGCACCTGTGCGTGAGCACGAGCAGTGGCTGCACCCGCGAGGCCGTAACGCTCACGGCTCAGATGCGCATAAACACCGCGATCCGGGTGGGTGTCCCGTCCCCACAAATCGGCGGCCTCCTCGTCCCGACTGAAGCGCATCTCTTGCGTGGGAACGATGCGATTGAAATCTTTCTGCAGTTCAACCCACTCCTCAGATTCGCTCACCTCCGCGAGCCGGCCCCCCTCGGGTAACGACTTCGAGCGGCGCGAGCAAACCCAAAGAAAACGATTCAGCAGACCGTTTTCACCGTCCACCTCCTCGATCGCTCGTAGCAACTCATCCTTCGAGATCGCGCCGATGATGGTAATGTGCGCGCCAGTGGAATTCGCAGGAGAGTTCTTGGTCGGTGACCTAAGGTATCCGTTTTCCCATGCCGTGCGGATGACCGGTGACAGGGTGTTTCCCTGCCTACGCATGACCTGAAGTCCACCGTAAAACTCACCTAGGTTCACGATAAGGCGCTTGTCGGTCACACCGGCATCTACCAGTACATCTTCCCACTCCTTGGTTTTGGTGTTGCGCTGCTTGCCCCACACCTCATCGCGAATAACCCAGATTAGACCTTCGCCGCTCGCAAGAGCCGGCAGCTTATGTCCTATACCCGGGGCAAAACCACCGCTATTGAAGAACATCTCAACCGGCCCCGTAGCCGATCCTTTGCGACCGCTGGAAGTCGGTCCCACCCCGCAAGCGAAGAGATTGGTGTAGTGCTGGTCACCACCGGCCATCACGAAGGCTTTGCGACCGATAACGTTCCCGGCGTAAGCCAGAAACATAATGAGCATAAAATTGGGATCCGCTTCAGTGTGAGGAGAAGCCATCCTCACAAACTTGCCCGGTAACCCGATAAAGGCCTCTGGCCTCATCGGCTGGGGCCACGACGCGGTGTTTACGCTCAACACCGCCTTCTCGGCCACCTGGTGGGTCGATGTGTGCGACTTAGTTGAGGTTGGCGCAGAACCCGCTGTAAAGGCCGAGCAAAGCGCCTTAGCGATAGTTGCCTGCCCATATGTCTGACCGTCGGCGGAGTGACGTACATCCCACTTTTGCCTAAACCTTTTGCTTTGCCGGTAGGCAGCGTCGATCTGCGCTGCGTCAAACCCGAGTTTCTGGGCAAGGATGTTGCAGAATGCCAAGTCCGCCTCGCTCTGACTCGGAAACCCATGGAGCTCTCCATTCCAGAGCGCTGCTAGTTTATCGCTGTTAGTACAAGCAGCTTCCAGAACTTCGCGCCATTCAAACTTTTCAACCTCTTCGGTGTTTGGTATATCTGCCGTGACCTTCGCCACAGACCGGGGGCGACCAGCCCCGATCAGTTCGAGGAGCCACTGCATATCGGAGTTGTGGTCCGCCACCGCCAGCGGCGCTCCCTGGAGTGCCATGCCGGTCACCGTAAAGAAACGCGAATGCGCGTAGACCTCGATCGCGCCGTCCTCATAGGGGCGCCGGGTTCCGCTGCCGTCCAACAAAGGCTCAAGGTCAGCTTGGACGAACATCTTTAGGCCAGCGCCCGAAGGCGAAATCTCGCAGTATGTATCCGAGAACCTTTTGAGAATTGGTAGAACCCAGGGCTTGGGATGCTGCTGCTCATCCAGACAGTCATCCAGGTCAATTCCGACGATCGAATCGGTTTGAGAGAAGACGAACCCGACCCCTAAGTTAGGACTACTCTTCGCGGCCGCCATCACGTCCTCGAAGGTGGACCAAGTACTAGCCGAGGTGCTGCTGGCGTTCTTGCCATTCGGCTGCTTGGGGACCTTGGTCCACGTGGCGCGATCTTTGGTCAGGGCCCACGTCCAGTTCACCCAGCGACCGCCCGTTAGTAATAGCAGAGGTAAATTGGCCGCACTCGCGGGAACTATCATCTTGGGTCGCAACCGATGTTGTACTGTTGCGCTCATAAGATCGGCACCTGCGGCGCGACGGCGACGTTGGACAACCTCAACATCTGCTCTGCCAAGTTCTGAACACCTTCGCGATTAGCTTCACCGGCACAGAGAAATGCGTCCGACGAGTGGATTGACCTAATATCAGCAACGGTCTTTTTTGTGCGGGGGGCTCTGCGTTCATCGTCCCCGCAATTAACGCCGGAGACGCCTGCACCGCTGGCAACAGTTCAGAGAGCGAAACGAGGTAACAGCGCCGAGCACCCCAGCCTCGCAGCTTCCCGCTGCGAATGTCGCACCAGATAGTACGCTCAGACTTCCGCGCGATCGCGGCGCCCTGCTTCACGCTGACGAGGTCTTTGGGAATATTGCAGACGGTCTTCATCCGACTCAAGCAGCCTCCTGTTTGGAATCAAGCGCAGGTTGTGCATTTGACAGTTGATCTTGCCAGCGCTGAAGGGTTGTGAAGAACCCAACAGTATTGGCAGCGATCTGTCGCGCGGCTTCAGAGCTCAGCCCCGTGGGATACCGAGACTGCCAGAAGAAGATCGTCTTATGCCGATCTGGCAACTGATCCATAGTGAGCTCTAGCGTAAGCCCTTGACTCTATCCTGAAAACGTTTAGAATATGACTTGAGATGATTCCATTTGAGTGGGAACTCGCTGGATTGAACGACAGCAACGGGAACTTGGGTAGGCCAGTGCCATCCGGGCATGTGCTCGTACCAGGGAAGATTTGTTTGGCCGATGAAGCAATCTCGTGGAGTTTGGAAGGACCTACCCGCGCTCAAGAGGTTTCCCGGACCACGCTTAACGAGTTTGTGAGCTTATGGGCGTCCGACGCAAAGTCCATTCTTCGCTTTGCAAAGAAGTGGGGCATTCTCGCAATGCGAATAGCCAATACGACGCCCAGGACACGTTACATCCCGTGCGGCGAGGCGATGACCCAGGGATCCGACCCAGTCGGGGCCTGGAAGTATTTCTCGAGGCGGGCCTTTGCGGTGCTAAATATTGCGGCTGCACTGAGGCAAGGTAAGCTCGGCGACTTGGCGGACTGGGCGGTCATCGCCGCAGTCGACAACAAAGTCGAAACGATGAAGACCTGTGACGAAACTCACGTTTACGGCATGGGATGGCACCTCTACCCAATCGGCACCAGCCCTAACGACGGTATCCAACGAGGAAAGTCGACTTTGGCAAAGGAGCTTACACTCTGGCTGACATGTTGGCGGGCGCGACGTCTTCAAGGGGTATCAGACTTTGCAGTCGACTGTAACCCACAAAGCGGCCGCCTGGAACTCAAGATTGACTACAGCGGGTATCTGTTCGCTGCGTTAGCTTTGCAACTTGCTCTGACGCTGGTCGGCACCGATAACATCTACAGCTGTTCGGGTTGCGCTGCTCCATACGTCCGGGAGATCAAGCGTCCTAAACCAGGATGGGGTAACTACTGTCCCACCTGCAGCGACAATGGCATCGCACAAAAGCGCGCTGCTGAGGCATACCGGGCGAGGAAGGCGGATGCAAAACGACTCGGGGCGGAGGGCATACCTCTAGAAGAGATTGCCAGACAGCTAGGGATGTCCATTCCGCGGGTCCGCAAGTGGCTTGATCCGTTACAGTCGACATCCAAGATGAACAGCACGAGGAGAAAAAAGGAATGAAAAAGCGGCATCAAAAGGTGTCAACGGTGACTGACGCTGGCGACGCCGTTATTTACGCCAGAGTGAGCAGTAAAGACCAAGAGAAGGAGGGGTACTCGATTCCAGCACAACTCGAACTCTTGCGCAGCTATGCCCAGAGCAATGGCTTCCAAGTGATCCAGGAATTCACGGACGTCGAGACCGCAAAAGCGGCCGGCCGGAACAACTTCGGGCAGATGCTTAGGCTGCTGGAGAAGAACCAAAACTGCCGTACGTTACTTGTAGAAAAGACAGACCGGCTTTACCGCAACTTAAAAGACTGGGTGACGATCGATGATCTTGGGCTCCAAGTCCATTTCGTGAAAGAGAACATGATCTTGGCACCGGACTCACGATCTTCGGAAAAGTTCATGCATGGGATCAAAGTTCTAATGGCCAAGAACTACGTCGACAACCTGTCCGAAGAAACGCGCAAAGGCATGATAGAGAAGGCTCGGCAAGGCATGTGGCCGTCATACGCACCCTTGGGCTACCGCAACGTTGCGAGCCCAGACGGGAAAAGGAACATCGAGCCTGATCCGGATTTGGCCCCCCACATCAAACGGATGTTCGAGTGGTACGCCACTAGCCTTTATTCATTGAAGCAAATCGCGCAGGCCGCACGTGCGGAGGGGTTCGTTTATCGCAAAAGTCGGAGTGCCGTACCAATCTCTACTGTTCATAAAATCCTACGCAACCGGATTTATTCAGGAGACTTCAATTTCGATGGAGTAACGTACAGGGGAAGCTATGAGCCTCTCATCACACGCGAACTGTGGAAGCAGGTTCAGTCTGTGTTGGACGGGCGTCAAAACAAACGGTCTGGCACTGCAAAAGAGCGGTTTGCCTTTAGCGGGCTCATCACGTGTGGACATTGCGGCTGTGCGATGGTTGCCGAACTAAAAAAGGGTAAATACGTCTACTACCATTGCACTGGCTACAAGGGGAAGTGCCCCAATTCTTACACGCGCGAGCACGTACTGGAGGACAAGTTTACGGAGTTGCTTCGCGGTCTGGTGTTTACCAATGACACTCTAGAATGGGTCCGAACCGCTCTGCGTGACAGCCATCGAGACGAGCGCGAGTTTAGATGCGACGCTATCACCAAGCTTCAGCGCGAACAGAAACGTCTTCAGGAACGGCTTGAAGCCATGTACGAAGACAAGCTGGATGGGCGTATCAGTGGCGCCTACTTCGACGTCAAGGCAGCCGAGATCCGAGCCACGCAGGAAAAGCTGCAACGTGACCTCGCAGCGTTCCAAACCGCCAACCAGAATTACATCGAAGACGGAACCCAGCTTCTAGAACTTGCCCAAAACGCACACCTGCTGTTCCAGCAACAGCCCGCAACAGAGAAAAGAAAACTACTGAACTATGTACTATCGAACTGCACATGGAAGGATGGAGAGCTAAATGCCAATTATCGCCAACCGTTTGACCTACTTGCAGTTGCGGTCGCTGCCGACGGGAGTGGCCACACCTCTTCTCTAGCCCAAACAGGTCAAATTGAGAACTGGCTCCCCAGCGTGGATTCGAACCACGATTCACGGCGTCAAAGGCCGCTGTCCTACCATTAGACGACCGGGGAATGATTGGGTGGGACTAACTTTCACAGTTTATCATGGCCCCAGCGGAGATTCGATATGCGGCGTGTAGAACTTAATGGGGTTTGTGGGTGGCTGCATGTGCCGGATGGCGCAGTGCATGGGGCGATCGGGCTGACGCATGGGGCGGGATCGAATTGCGAGGCTCCGTTGCTCGTCAGCGTGGCCGACGAATTCGCCCGGCACGGGTTTGCCGTGCTGCGGTACGATCTGCCCTTCCGGCAGGCACGACCGAAGGGAGCGCCTACGGGGGCGCAGGCCAAGGATCGCGACGGGATTCGGGCGGCGGCCAAGGTGCTGGCTGACTTGGCTCCGGACGTCCCGCACTATCTGGGCGGTCACTCCTACGGCGGACGTCAGACGTCGATGGTGGCGGCGGAAGATCCGCAGCTGGCGAAGGCACTTTTGCTACTCGGGTACCCGCTGCATCCGCCGAAGCAGCCGGAGAAACCTCGGACCGAGCACTTCCCTGCTCTGCGGACTCCAGCCTATTTCGTACACGGAGCGAAAGATGAGTTTGCCACAGTCGCCGAACTGGAAGCGGCACGGCTGCTGATCCCGGCGCATACCAAGATCGATCACATCGAAAAGGGCAAGCACGGGCTCGACCCGAAACTTGCGCGCCAGATTGTGGAAGGGTTTGTTACCTTCACTAAAGAGTGAGTCTTCAGGAACGCATCGAGCAAGTCGAACAACGCATCCAGGTCGCGGCGCGCAACGCGGGTCGTAAGCGCGAGGAGATCACGTTGGTGGCGGTTACCAAAAAGTTTCCCGCCGAGGTCATGCGCGAGGCCTACAACTTGGGGCTGCGCGTGTTTGGCGAGAACTACGTGCAGGAGTTTGCTACGAAGAACCCTGCGCTAGCCGACCTGGCCGATGCCGAGTTTCACCTGATCGGGCACCTACAATCGAACAAGACCAAGATTGCGCTCGATTTATTTAAGACCATCCAGACCGTCGATTCCGCCAAACTCGCGCGGCGGCTGAATGAGACCACCCGACCGCTGGACGTAATGATCGAGGTGAAACTCTCGGAAGAAGAATCCAAGGAAGGCGCGGCTCCCGAGGAGTTGCCCGCCTTGATCGATGCGATTCGGGCTTGCGAGAACTTGCGATTGACGGGCCTCATGACGATGCCGCCGTGGAGCGATGATCCGGCCGAAACGCGGCCCTACTTCCGCAGACTGGCGATGCTGGCACGGCAGTATGGGCTGCCCCGCCTGTCGATGGGGATGTCGCATGATCTGGAAGCCGCGATTGAAGAGGGCTCCACGCATGTGCGCGTGGGCACGGCCCTGTTCGGCGCGCGGCCCAAACCATGACCGTCGGCTACTGGTCGCCCCTGCCGCCGGCCGCGACGGGGGTTGCCGATTACAGCGCTGCACTGCTCCCGTACCTGCGAGCGCATGGAACGATCGTCACCAATGCGCCCGGTGATGTGAGTCTGTATCACGTCGGCAACAACGCTCTGCATCGCGAGATCTACGAACGCGCCTTGCGGGAGCCGGGGATCGTGGTGATTCATGATGCCGTGCTGCAACACTTCTTTCTCGGTAGCCTGACGGAGCAACAGTACGTAGACGAGTTCGTCTACAACTACGGAGAATGGTCGCGCGGGCAGGCACTGGAACTGTGGCGCGAGCGCTCGCGGTCAGGGGCCGACGCCCGTTACTTTGCGCGACCGATGTTGAAGCGCATCGCGACCTCGGCGCGGGCGATCATCGTCCACAATCCCGCAGCTGCAGCGATCGTGCGGGCACACGCCCCTGACACCCGCATCTTCGAGATCCCGCATTTGTTCGTGCCGCCCGCCCTGCCCGACAACGTCGAGATCCTACGATTGCGGCAGAGCCTGGGCGTGATCGGGCGAACGCTACTGATCGGGACCTTTGGCCATCAGCGCGAGACGAAGCGCCTCGGTGTGCTGTTGCGCACATTTCATCGAGCCTTAGAGCAAGGCGCGAACGCGAAGCTGCTGGTCTCCGGAGAATTTGTGTCGAGCATCTACGCGCAGGCGATGGAGCCGCTGCTCCAGCATCCGAACATCCTGCGCACAGGCTACCTGGACGAGCGCGACTTCTGGAAGTATCTGGCCGCTACGGACCTATGCGTCAATCTACGCTACCCCTCGGCCGCGGAATCGTCGGGCGTGGCCGTGCGCATGATGGGCATCGGTCGGGCCGTCGCCTTCACCACCGATCCTGCAGTCGTGAGCTTCCCCGAAGACGCCTGCCTGCGCGTGGATGCGGGTCCTGCGGAAGAAAAGATGCTGACCGACTACTTGGTGTGGCTAGCGGAGCATCCTGAAGCAGCGCGGCAGATCGGCGCTAACGCGGCGCGCTACATCCAACAGCATCATGCCCCCGAACTGGTCGCAGCCGCCTATTGGCGCGCGATCAATAGTAGGTAGGCGGCTTGGTCTCGGTGCCTATCCAGAAGCCGGGCGACGGGCGTTCGGAGGCAGGTTCGCTCAACAGGCGCGGTTTGAGGATGATGAGAATCTGCGATTCGTCTTTGTCGACCGTGTCGTGACGGAAGATGTGGCCGAAGCCAGGGATCTGGCCCAGTCCAGCGATGCCGCTACTGGTGGTTCCTGAACTCACTTTCGCCAAGCCCGCGATCACGGCCCATTCGCCGTCTTTCACGCGCGCGGTGGCCTGCAACTTGCGGTTGGAGATGATGGGGATGCCGTTGTTGGAGCCACCGGTCAATAGGTTGTAATCGGCTTCGATGGTCAGCGTCATCTCAGCGGAACCGTGGACTACGGGCGTGATCTGCAGCTTCAAGCCTAGATCCTGAAATTGCGTGGTCGGCACGGAGTTCGCGCCGAAACCGCTTAAGCCGGTGATCACCGGATACCGGTCACCCACATGCAACTGGGCTTGCTGGCCATCCAACGTAACAAGCTGCGTGCGGAGCGAAGACTCCGACGAACTGCGGCTAAAGGTGGCGAAAGACTGCGCGTTCGCAATCCCCACGCCGAACCAGGAGGTCCCTAGTCGCGCAACGTTGGACAGCGCGCTGGCGGTATTGAAGTTCACAATCGACGCGGCGTTCTGCAGGCTGAGGCCGTAACTGAGCGAGGAATTGCTGGCGGTGGACAGCAACTCCACTTCCACCATCACCTGCGCGCGGGAACGCATCAGATCGGCCACCAGTCGGCGTGCGGCGATGATTTTGTACTCCTGGTCACGCATGAAGATCACACGGCGGCCAGCGTCGACGGCGATGCGTCGCAGTTCCATGATTTGCTGCACACCGGTGGCGAGCTCCTGCGCCTCCTGCACATTGAAGCGCTGCGGGATGGGGATCGCGACGGCCATGACCGGCACGTTGGTGGTGCGCTTGTCTGCGCTGTCGCGAAAGGCCAGGACTTCGTTTTCGCGGACCGGGACCAGGAAGGTGTTGGTGGCGCTTTCCAGTGCCCGGAAGGTTTCGTCGCGCGTCGCATCGGTGAGGCGGAAGGTGATGGTGGGTCCGCCTTGTTGAAGATCCTGCTCTGGGTTGACGTCGATGCCAAAGGCGGCGCCGACCTGTTCCAGTAATAGGGCCGTGGTGCCACGAAGGTCGAAGCTTTTGCGCTCGGCGGAAGGCTTCAAGCGGATCGGTGGCAGAGCGGCGGCGCCTTCGATGGCGTCAGTAGGACTGATCCGCTCGACCGCAATACGGGCAGCTTCCCGCTCCGCCGGGTCCGCGATCAGATCCAGGCCCGCGGACGTCGCCGAACTTTGCAGCAGCCGGGAACCGAGGATCGCACTCTGGATTCCCAGTGTGGAATTGGCGGGGTTTACCTTGGCCGCGCGCCCATATAAAAAGAAGGCGTTGAGGTTGTCTCCGGAGGCTTCGGCCTGGCGGGCGGCGCGAACCAGCGTCTCCGCGGGATCGGCTGCCCGGAGACCGGCGGCCGCGCCCAGCAGAATCAGCGCTATGGATAAACACCTCACCACTCCAATATGACGTAACTGTCCCCTCCGACGTGCAGATTTCATCGCGGACTCCCGATAGGACTATAGGAGAGTTCGTCCTATGGCTACGTTTGCACCTGTCCGTTCCGCGTTTCGTCCTTCTACGCCGCAAGATATTCCGCACTTGGGGATTCCCGAATCCCTGATGCTCGATCTAGTCCTCCGGCGCATGTTGATTGAAGGGTTTTCGAGCCTGGGCGGACTCAGCCGTTCGTTGCGGGTGGCTGTGCCGGTGATCGACACGGTGTTCAAACACATGCGGTCGCAGCAGTTGGTGGAAATCAAGGGCATGCTCGGCAACGACTACAGTTTCACCCTGTCGGCGGCCGGCAAGCAATTGGCGGGCGAACGGTTCCAGGTTTCTCAGTACGCGGGTGCATGCCCGGTTTCTCTCAAGGACTACCAGGCGGCCACCAAGGCGCAATCAGCGAAGGTACTGGTGGACCGGCGCATGCTGCGGCAGGCGTTTTCGGATCTGGTAGTCAGCGACCGGATGCTGGATCAACTGGGTCCGGCGATCATCTCCCAGACTTCAATCTTCGTCTACGGGCCCACCGGCAACGGTAAGACGAGCCTCGCAGAACGCATGCTGCGCGTGTATCAGGACGCCATCATGATTCCGTACGCGGTGGAAGTGGACAACCAGGTGATCAGCGTCTACGATCCCGTGGTGCACACGCCGATCGAAAACGACGATCCGGACGTGGACCCACGCTGGATCTTGTGCAAGCGCCCCTGCATCGTGGTGGGCGGCGAGCTGATTCCCAGCATGCTGGAACTCCGCCTGGACGAATCGTCCGGCATCTACGCGGCTCCGCTGCAGATGAAGGCCAACAACGGGATTCTTCTGATCGACGACTTTGGCCGTCAGTTGATGAGTCCGCGCGACCTGCTGAACCGCTGGATCGTGCCGCTTGACCGGCGCGTCGACTACCTCACGCTGCGGTACGGCGTGAAGTTCCAGATTCCGTTTGAGCTGATGGTGGTGTTCTCCACCAACCTGGATCCGTCGGACTTGGCAGACGAAGCCTTCCTCCGCCGTATTCACAACAAGATTTACGTGGAAGCGGTGGATGCCTCCAGCTTCGACCAGATCTTCGCGCGCGTGGTGGCGGGCCGCAATATTCAGGCCGAAGCCGATAGCTCAGAATACCTGCGGAAGCTGTGTTTGCGGGAAGGACGCACAGAACTGCGCGCCTGCTACCCGGCCGACATCTGCAACATTCTGACGTCGATCGGGCGCTACGAAGGACGGCCTCCGTTGATGACGAAGCCGGAATTGGAACGCGCGACGTCGCTGTATTTCGCGAAGAACTAGAGACGCTGGGAACTAGTCGGCGGCGACGGGAGCGGACGGGCTCACCGGTACTTCAGGCGCCACGACGAAGGCTCCACGGCGGGGGCCCAAGCCCAGTGCGGTCAGCGATAGCGCACCCAATTTACCGTCGGCCGGCAGTTCCTGGTCCAACTGGAACTTCTTGAGTGCAGACACCGACTCATTGCCCCATGTGCCGGTGGCTTCGTTCAGGTAGCCCCGTGCGACCAAAGCCTGCTGGATTTCGACGTAGCGGTCGCTTGACGGATGCAGCTGCGTCACGCGGGCGACGGCAACCTTCTTACTCTTACTACTCTTGGATTTGGCCTGGGTCTTTGCCGTCTGGGAAGGCGCTTTCGCCGTCTTGGTGGTGGAGGACGCCGAGGGCTTGCCCGCCGCCCCGAGGGGGGACAGGGACAGAACTACGGCCAAATTCAAAATTAGTGCTCGCATCGTTTATAAAAAGCTCCGGCTATTTTTCAGGCAGCGTTCCGGCCAGATAAATCGAATCGGCCTGCTGCGTTGGTGCCGGGCGGTTCTTACCGCGCCCGCCGCCTACGAACCCGCGTACTGGGCGGTAGACATGGAAAGCGACAGCGTCACCAGGTTTCAGTGTACCCCGGATCTTGTTGATGTCGTCAACCGAGGCAACCGGCTGGCGGTTGATGCTTTCCACGATATCGTTATCTTCCAGGCCCACTTCGGCGGCGAAGGAATCGGTTTCGACGCTGGCAATCACGACGCCGTGACCGCCCGGGACCAGGTTCTTTTCCTGCTCGGTGATGGGACCGCGGGGACGGAAGCCAAAGCGCAGGTCAGAAGTCGTCTGAGCCTTAGACTGCTGGGCTTCCGGACGAACGCCGCAACCGATGGTCGGGTCGTCTTTGTACATCTCGCCGCGATTCTGGATGGTGATCTTCAACTGCATCGGCTTGCCGGCGCGATCGATGTCGAACGTCGCGGCGCGGCCTACCGGGAGATCCGCCACGCGGGCGATCAGGTCCTGGCTATCTTTCACCGCCTTGCCGTTGATCTGCAGCACGATGTCGCCCGACTTCATGCCGCCTTCGGCCGCTGGACCGCCCTCGCGCACGCCTTCGATAATCGCGCCATTCTTGAAGCCGAACGCGCGCATGGCCGTTTCCGGACGCGATACCCGGCCGAGGCTGACACCGACCGAACCGCGGGTCACGTAACCGTCGCGAATCACGTCGTTATACACGCGTACGCCCATGTTGATGGGCAGAGCGAATCCGATACCTTCCGAGCCACCGCTGCGGGTCTCGATCATCGTGTTGACACCGATGACTTCGCCCTTGATGTTCAGCAACGGACCGCCGCTGTTGCCGGGGTTGATGGCTGCGTCGGTCTGGATGAAATTCTGGAACTGGCGGGTTTCGGGGCTGCGCAGTTGATCCGGACCACGTCCGATCGCGCTGACAATGCCGGCCGTCACGCTGGAGGCCAAACCGAACGGAGAACCGATGGCCACCGCCCAATCGCCCACCTGCACCGAATCCGAATTCGCGATCGTAACCGGCTTCAGCGGCTTGCGGGCTTCAATCTTGATGACCGCCAGATCCGACTCGCAATCGACGCCGATCACGCGGGCCTTGTATTCGGCCGGATCGTTGGTCAGGCTGACCGTAATCTTGGTGGCGTTTTCCACCACGTGATTGTTGGTCATGATGTAGCCGTTCTTGTCGACGATAAAGCCGGTGCCGGAGGCCTGACGGACCTGCGCACTCTCAGAAGGGGCGTCGCCACCTTCTTCATCGCCTTCGTCACCCGGGTTGGGGAGGAAGCGGCGGAAAAAGTCCGGAATATCGCCCCCCTGGTTGCCGCCACCCTGGCCAAACGGGTTGGCTGCGGCGGTCTGCGGAGGTGCGGGAACTTCCACGCGAATTGCCACGACGCTCTCTTCCAACTTCTTGGCCAACTGGGTGAACTCATTGCCGATGTTCGACACCGGCGGCAACACCAGAGGCGTCGCATCGGTGGCGCCGGTTTGCGCGCTGGCGGAACCCCACCGGCTGGTCAGCACGGTGCCGATCAGGATACCCACGGCGAGCGTAGACAGGATCAGCAGGGAGGGGGTGAGTTTCTGCTGTCTCAGCTTGGCTAGAAAGGTCATAGTTTGGTGGCCTGCGTCGGCGCCAGGCACGTGCCTCTTATTATAGAACTGCAATTTACACAATCGCATCCGGACGCGAAAGCAGTACGCCCAGCATGAGCAGGATCCGGCGTAGTCCGGCCTCGCGGCCTTCCGGGTGATACCACTCCTCCGGTGTGTGCGCTCCCCCGCCCGCGCCGCCGGCCCCGATCGAAATTGCGGGCAAGCCGAGCGACAGAGGAATGTTGGCATCCGTTGAAGAGCAGTCGAGCTGGCTACGAATCCCTAGGTACTGATCGACCGCGCGTATGGATTCCAGTATGGGCGCATCTACCGCCAATCCGCCACCCGGGCGGGAGCCGATTTCTTTGACTGTCGCGCGAACGCGTCCCAAGGAGGAGGCATTCTCCGCCTCGATCGCACGTTCCACCGACGACTGCAACAACACGGCCATGCGATCGATCATCCCGGGGTCCTCGGAACGGAGGTCCACTTTGGCCCGGGCCTCGACTGGAATCGAGTTGATACTAGTGCCGCCTTGCAGCAGCCCGAAGTTGTACGAGCACCGGGGAGTGGGATCGGTGGGAGCCGAACGCGTGAATTCGGTGATCACGCGGGCTATGGTGTGAATCGGGTTGCCTACGCCGTGATCGTTCCAGCTGTGGCCACCTTGTCCTGTAATTACAACTTCATAGCGGCGACTACCTAAGGCTTTACATGTGATAACATCGGTGCCCGGTCCATCCAGGATCAAGAATCCTTTGGGTCGGGCGGGGTGCGGCCGGCACAGGAAGCGCATGCCGCTGAGGTTACCTTCGCCCTCTTCGCCGACGTTGGCGACCAGCAAGGGTGACATTGGAGCATCCTCAAACAAGGCAGGAAACTCCTTCCAAACGGCAGCCAGCGCCAGCAGACCGACCAAGCCGGCCCCGTTGTCGCTCACCCCCGCGCCCAGGAAACGTCCATCTTGTGAAGAAACCGAGATGTCTTCCGGAACGCGCGGGGCGAGAACGGTATCTAGATGAGCAGAGACCGCAATGTAGGAATCACCGGAGCGGAGCCGACGGCCCGGAATGGTAGCGGCGACATTGCCGGCGCGATCGATCCAGGCGTCCCAGCCCAAGGTTTGCAGCCGCTCCAGCATATAGTTGGCGCGCTTTTCTTCGAGGAAGGTAGGAGCAGCCACGCGGCAGAGCTTCAGATGTTGGTCATTGAGCCAGGCGCGCTCCTTACGGAACCATTCGAGCGCCCCGCGGACGGCGGGCGTACGGGCGAGGTCGGCGAGGGAGTCCGCAACGGGAGGCATCGGAAGTTTCAGTGTACCGCCGGGCGGTCAGATTCCGGCCTTGGGATACCGTTTTCTCATCCAGGCGACGAAGGACTCAGGAGCTGCCATGGTGGAGAGGCGGCTCTGGCGCACTAAAGCCCAGTCGTCGAACAAATGGGAGGTTTTGACGTCGGCTAAGGAGGTGGGAGGGTCCAACTCGGCCAGGAAGCCGAATTCGGCGGTGGCCGATTTGGGGTTCTTCGGATCGGGGGTACCGCCCTTGCGGATCTCCGCCAGTCCGACCACAGCAGAGACGCCACCGGAATGATAAATAAAGACTTTGTCTCCAGGACGCATAGCCAGGATGGCTTGAACGGCCTGAGCATTCATCACGCCGTCCCAGACAGTATACTGATCGCGGCGTAAATCGCCGATAGAGTACGTACTTGGTTCAGTTTTCGCTAAGTAATAGGCCATGAGGTTTTTCTAGGTACAGGACTCAAACGGTACTACGGTAACTGGACAAGGCTGCAAAATGAGCCGCATATTTAGTGTTAGCAGACAGAGATGTGAATGATCTACCGCATTGTACAATTAAAGGCAGCCACCAGAAGCGAGGACAGGATTAACATGTTGATATCACGGAGACTAGGCGTACTAGTGACCACGTTGGTCCTTACGTCCTTGAGCCTTTTCGGACAAAACCAGCAAAACAACGCCGCGCAGGCACCGAAGCCGCTGACGGTGGAAGCTCCTTCTTCGGCCCGTGTGGATCCAAATGCCGCACCGGTGGCGGTGAATCACAAGATTTACGAGATCGGCGCACAGGACATTTTGAAAATCGAAGTGTGGCAGAACCAGGATCTGTCGCGCGTCGTAACGATCCGGCCGGACGGAAAATTCTCGCTGCCGCTGATCGGTGACGTGCAGGCCGAAGGTCTGACGCCGGAACGGTTGGAGGCGCAGCTGGAGCAGGCTCTGGCCGACTTCATCCAGTCGCCGGATGTGACCGTATCCGTGCAGCAGGTGAACAGCAAAAGCTACCGTGTGAGCGGGTATGTGAACCGTCCGGGCATTTACCCCTTGGTGGCGCCGATTCACGTGTATGAAGCCGTGGTGGATGCGGGCGGGTTCCGGGATTACGCGAACCTGAAAGACGTCATCATTATGCGCGGCACCAAGCGTATCAAGTTTAACGCCGCCGAATACCGCAAGAGCGGAAAGAACGCCGATCAGAACATTCTGGTCGAAAACGGCGACATCATCGAAATTCACGATTAGTAGAGATTCTAGAGGACTCGCGCATCATGCAACCCATTGAGAGTTTTAGCGTACCGCGGCGGGCACTGGACGTCGAAGACTACATCGACGTTCTGCGCCGGCACAAGGGCTGGATTTTTGGACCGTTCCTGCTGACCTTGGTCGCCAGCGTCGTGGGTGTGTACATCTGGCCGGACAGCTACGATTCAGCTGCGGTGGTATCGATCAAACCGCAGCAGGTGCCCGAACAGATGGTGAAGGCGGCGGTGAACCAGGACATTGTCGACCGCATCAATGCGCTGTCACAGCAGGTGCTGAGCCGCAATGAGTTGACCAACCTCATCCGCAACCTGAATCTCTACCAGCGCGAACGCAACCGGATGCCGCTCGAGGACGTGTTGGAAGTCATGCGTAAGAGCATCAAGCTGACGCCGATGAGCCCGATTGTGGGTAGCCGCAACGTTCCGGCGTTCCAGGTATCGTTCGCCTACAGCAACCGCTTCGACGCACAGAAAGTGGTGTCGTCGTTGGTATCGAAGTTCATCGACGAAAACATCAAGACGCGCGATCGCGCGACGTATCAGACCGAAGACTTCTTGCGGGGCCAGACGGACAACGCCAAGAAGCGCTTGGACGATATCGATCAGAAGATTACCGAGTTCCGTCTGTCGCATCCCGGCACCCTGCCGGACCAACTGCAGTCCAGCCTGACGCAGATGAACGCGGTCCAGACAAACCTGCTGGCAATGAGCAACTCAATGAGCCGCAGCAGTGCCGAGAAGATGCAACTAGAGACACAGATGCGGGTCTTGAAGGATCAGGTCGTCGCGCTGACTCGGGATTCCAAAGTAGTTGCAGCGAAGGCCACCCCGCCCAAAAGCGCCAAGGTCTTGGACGCAGAGCGGCAATTGGAACAATTGGAACTCCAGTTGACGTCCTTGAGGAAGCAGTTCACCGAAAATTACCCTCAGGTCCGTCAAATGAAGGGTTACGTAGATACGGCCCGACAGCACTTGGACCAGGTGCGCGCCGAAGACGAAGCAGCGAAGCAGGCGGCTGGAAACAGTCCGGAAGATCCAACGGTCAATATTCAGGCGCAGCGCGAGATTCGCAACTATGAAGGCGCGATTGCGCAAATCGAAAGTCAGATCAAAGCGAAAGACCTGGAAGTATCGGGACTGGAGCGTCAGGTAAAGCAAATGACGGACCAGTTGACGGTGTTGAATTCCCGAGTACAGTCGATGCCGGTGGGTGATCAGGCGTTCACGGATCTCATTCGCGAGCAGGCTCTGGCTAAAGACGAGTACATGAAGATGAACCAGAACCTGACGGCGGCCCGCGTTGCGGTGGACATGGAAGGCCGGAAGCAGGGTGAAACGCTCGAACTACTGGATTCGGCCACGCTCCCAGTGGATCCGACGGACCCCAATCGTCCGATGGTAATCTCGATGGGCGCCGCACTCGGCCTGGTGCTGGGGATCGTGCTGGCGGGTGCTCGAGAAATGAAGGATACTTCGCTGAAGAATTTGAAGGACGTCCGCGCATACACGCAGTTGGCGATCCTGGGCAGCGTACCACTGCTGGAAAATGACTTCGTGGTTCGCCGCCGCCGCCGCATCGCATGGCTGGGGTGGACGGTAGCCTGCCTCACCGCCGCGTTGGTGATGGCTGGCTCGATCGTTTACTACTACGCGACAAAGGCCTAGGGAGAGAGAAGCAAAATGAGCCGAGTACATGATGCATTGCGCCGCGCAGAGCAAAGCGGCAAACTGACACCTCCCGCGCCGCGCGTCGCCGCCCAGACCGATAGTCTGCCGCCAATGTTCCCGGCGAGCGAAGCCCGGTCCAGCGCGCCTGCGGCCACAGGCCTGCTGGATCCTGGTCCGAGCGTGGCCAACCTGCTGGAACTGGTGAAAGAGATCCCGTTCCGCACGGCGACCGACTCGCTGCTGATCGACGCGAATCGTCCCCACGAGGCGCCGATGGAAGAGTTCCGTACGTTGCGTACGCGCCTGAACCATATGAAGAGCCTGCAGCCGATCTGCACGGTGGTGGTCACCAGCGCGTCACCGGCAGAGGGCAAATCGCTTTCGGCGGCCAACCTGGCGCTGGCGCAATCGCACCTGAACGGCAACACCACGCTGCTGTGCGACTTCGATTTCCGCCGCCCGATCGTGCACACACTGTTCGGCATCGATCGTGGGCCGGGGATCACGGACTACCTGCTGGGCAAGGTTCCGTTACATGAGGCCATGCGCAAGGTGGCGGGCACCAATCTGTACATCATGCCGGCCGGCGAAGCCGTCATCAACCCTCTGGAGCTGTTGAACCTGCGCGAAGTGAAGCAACTGCTGGACCGCCTGCCTTCGCTGTTCAACTGGGTGATCATGGACACGCCTCCGCTCCTGTTCGCCGCCGACGCGAACCTGCTGTCAACGATGAGCCACGGCACGCTATTGGTGGTGCGTATCGGTCACACCACAATCGACTCCGTTACGCGCGCCATGCAGAGCTTGTGTAACAACAATGTCCTGGGCATCGTGGTCAACGGCGCACGCCGCGGCGAACTGTATTCGAAGTACACCTACTATCACTCCTACTACACGCCCAAGGAAGAAGCGCCCGCAGATGCCGAACCGGCGAATCTGGACGGGTCGTTCTCTCCCCAAGCGGTCGTACCGGACGAAGAAGACGACGAGTAAGCCGGTTGGTTGTCGCGCTTCTGGCAGCAGAAGCGCGACAATGAACCATGGCCAAGCGCATTGGGATCCTCACCGGCGGCGGCGACGTCCCGGGGTTGAATTCCGTTATCAAGGAAGTTGTCTACCGTGGCACCGAAGAGCGGTGCGAAATCCTCGGAATCCGGCGTGGCTGGGAAGGTTTGACGCACGTCAACCTGGACGATCCCGCCAGCCGGGAACAATACATCCGCCCGTTGGATCGGGCCAACACGCGAACGATTGACCGCTTCGGCGGCACCATCCTCCACACCAGCCGCACGAATCCTTCACGCATGAAGAAACTGCCGGACTTCGTTTCGGCCGAAAACTTCCCCAAAAGCGGCGCCACCTGGGACATGAGCTCACAGGTCTTGGCGAACCTGGACAAGCTAGGCATCGATCACCTAATCGCAATCGGCGGTGATGACACGCTGGCCTACGCCTCGCGCCTGGACAAGCTGGGCGTGAAGGTGGTCGCGATTCCGAAGACGATGGACAACGATGTCCGCAATACGGAATACTGCGTCGGATTTTCGACGGCGATCACTCGCGCGGTGGCCGCGATTCAGCGCCAACGGACCACGGTAGGCTCGCATGAACGCATCGGCATCTTCCGCATCTTCGGGCGCGACGCGGGTTTCACAGCCCTGTACACCGCCTACACCACGTCGGTGCGCTGCTGTATTCCCGAATATGAAGTGAACCTGCCGAAGCTAATCGACCTGCTGATGGTGGAAAAGAAGAACACTCCCAGCAACTACGTGCTGACGGTGCTGTCGGAAGGTGCGCACTGGCAGGGCTATCAGGTGATGGAATACGGGGAGCCGGACGCGTTCGGGCATCGCCGCAAGGCCAGCGTGGCCGAGGCCCTGAGCAACGAAATCAGTCGTCGCACAGGCGAAGAAAGCATCGTCAGCGACCTCACCTACGACCTGCGCGGGGGCGAGCCGGACTTCGTCGACAAGATGATCGCGGCGACCTTCGGCAACATCGCGATGGACGCGGTCTTAAGCGGCAAAAGCGGCCTGATGGCGGCCATCCAGGGCGGCTGTTACACGCTGGCGCCGATGCCCGATCCGGCGCTGGGTCCACGCAAGATCGACGTGCCCACGATGTACAACACAGATCGCTACCGACCGAAGTATTCGGACAAGCTTGGGCTGCCTGTATTCCTGACCCGGGCAGACTAGCGTGGGGCTGCTCGACCGGTTCCGCAGGAGGCCTCCGCCTGAGCCCGCCACGGCGGACCTAGCGACGGTGCGGGCATACTTCAACGAGGCTTCGGCCAACGAAGACCATTACCCTACCTCGATCGATCCGCGCATCCTGTTTGTGCGGCGGGTTCTGGAACACCTGGGCGACCTGAACCGTGGCGTGGCGGCGGATATCGGCAGCGGCAAGGGCCGCTTCGCACGCCTGGTGAAGGATCAGAACCCAGGCGCGACGGTGGTCTCGCTGGACATCGCCGAAACAATGCTGGAGCGGATTCCGGGCGATATCGCCAAGGTCGCAGCCAGCATGACGCAGGTACCTCTGCGGACCGGATCGGTCGATGGGGCGTATGCGGTGGAGTCCTTGGAGCACGCCGTCGACATCGAGGCGGCGGTGGCTGAGCTGTGCCGGATCGTGAAGCCCGGCGGCCGGATCGTGGTAATCGACAAAAACGCGCAGGCGTGGGGGCGACTGGAAACGCCGGCATGGGAGCGCTGGTTCGACCAGAAGGACCTGGAAAAACTGCTCAAGCAGCACTGCCGCAGCGTCCGCAGCGAGCCGATCTCCTATTGGGAAGACGTGGCTCCCGACGGGCTGTTCCTGGCTTGGTATGCCGTGAAATGAGGGTACGGCGTACTCCACAGGTACTTCATGACTAACCCGACCACCGGTTAGTACCAATCATAATTGGACTGGTCCGGCTATTCCCGCGTTCTGAAGCGCTGCCTAGAATCAAGGCGTGCTCAACCTCAATCATGAATTTCAGGTGATTGTGACCGTCGCGCTGCTGGCGGTGACTGCGGTTCTGGCGTTGCTTTCGGACTATGTCCGGATTCGCTCCCTGCGGCAAATGGCAAGCGGATCGAGTTCCACGGCGAAGGCCATGAGCTCGAAGACCAGCTCCATGGCAGCGCATCATATCCTAGTACCCGAGCTTCCGGCGCAGCCCGAGGTTTCGGGCGGACGCGCGTCGCGCTTGGCTGCAGCCCTGAAGCAACCGCGGCGGGAACTCTCTGCCGGAGCACGAGCGGCGATCGAACGCGGCTCCCAGTTGGCGGCGCCTCCCCGGGAGGGTGCGGGGCTGCAAACGGCGGGTTCGCTGCAACGCATCGGCTAGTCCCTACTGTTTGTCCGGAGTTTCTTTTGCGTCCTTGCGGCCGATGCGCAAGATCCGTCCGACCGAACGAACCATTTTCCCCGTGCGTCCCGGCTTTTCTTCTGGCGGCGGGGCGAACTGCGCATCCTGACCTGATTTCGGCAGATCCGCCGAGATTCCAAATCCCGTTGCGTCCGGCAAAGCCGCCTCCACGACGACGGCTCGGGTTGCGGGTCTCGGAGCGGGGACGGCGGCGGGGATAAAACTGTTCGCCACAGGCGGCAGAGCAACTGTACGCTCGGAACGGAGTGCCGAGCGGCGCACAGGAGGGGCCACGGGAACTTCCTCTTGAGGCGATTTCTGCACAAACACGGGCTGGGCGGCAGGCTCACTTTTGACTTCGATGGCGGGTTCGCTAAGCGCTGGCGTGGCTTCGGGCTTGGCGACGGGGGCGGGAACGGCTTGGGAAGCGGTGGCCGGGCTCGACACCAGCGTGCGGTACGCAGCAATGGTCAGCAGGAGCGCCAGCACCAGAATCGCACCCCAGCGCACGCCGCGCATCACATCCTGACGGACCGCATGGGTTTGCGATTTCATCTACCCGGCTATCGGCCGAATGTGGGGACCAATGGGAGGCGGGGTTCACCTTAAGCACAGAGCGGGGAACGCTTACGCCTGGTTAGGTCGAGCTGGCCGCACGGGCGCAGGCGGGCCTCAAGGCAAACTCTGACAGTGAAATCATGCTGCTCGCGCGCAGCGGTCGCATGGCCGAAGCAAAAGCGCTGGCGGCGATGCACCCGGCAGCTTCCGCCGCTGTGCTTCTCCAGCTTGGAGACGCGGATGCCGCATTCGCTCGAATTCAAGACAATGTCAACGCACACCGCGAGAGCGTGGTTTGGTTCCCCGCGGGCCGCGAATGGGAAGGCTACCGCGATGATCCCCGCTTCAAGACCATCCTTCTCCGCATGGGCATACCGGGCCCCGTGCGTGAGGATAGGCCGCAGTAGGCCTTCCTCACGCAGACGCGATTTCGATTGCCTGACTAGGCCGCGTCTTCGGCGGCGCCAGATTTCGGACGTTCGCAGACGCTGGCCTTCAGGAAGTCGGCATTCATGCGGGCGATGTTTTCCAGCGTGATCCCCTTGGGGCACACCGCTTCACATTCGCCGATGTTGCCGCACTGGCCGAAGCCTTCGCCGTTCATCTGGCGAACCATGCGGAGCGCGCGTTCGTTCCGTTCGGGCTGGCCTTGCGGCAGCAGACCGAGGTGCGAAATTTTCGCGCCGGTGAACAGGCTGGCCGAAGCGTTCGGACAAGCCGCGACGCAGGCTCCGCAACCGATGCAGGCCGCGGCATCCATGGCGCGATCCGCTTCGGTCTTGGGGATCAGCAGGGCGTTGGCGTCCTGCGGGCTGCCTGCGGGAACCGACACGTAGCCGCCGGCCGCAATGATACGGTCGAAGGCGGAGCGGTCCACCATCAGATCCTTCAGCACCGGGAACGAGTTGGCACGCCAGGGTTCCAGGTACAGTTCTTCGCCGTCTTTGAAGTGGCGGAGCGTGAGCTGGCAGACGGTGGTCTTCGATTGCGGGCCGTGCGCGACGCCGTTGATCATGAAGCCGCAGGAGCCGCAGATGCCTTCACGGCAATCGTGTTCGAACACCACAGGCTCAGTACCCTTGCCCATGAGTTCTTCGTTCAGCACGTCCAGCGCTTCCAGCATGGACATGTCCGGGTTCATGTTAGCGGATTCGTACCGCTCCATTTTGCCCGGGGCGCCGGTGTTCGGCTGCCGCCAAATGTGGAACGTGAGACGCATTACTTGTAGCTCCTTTGCGACGGATGCACGTAGTGGAACTCCAGCTGTTCCTTGTGGAGCACAGGGGTGACGTTGTCGCCCTGGTATTCCCATGCCGAAGCGTGCGAGAAGTTGTCGTCATCGCGCATCGCTTCGCCGTCCGGGGTCTGATACTCTTCGCGGAAGTGACCGCCGCAGGATTCGTTGCGCGTCAGCGCATCGCGGCACATCAGTTCGCCCAGCTCAAAGAAGTCGGCCACACGACCGGCCTTTTCGAGCGACTGGTTAATTTCTTCGTTCTTGCCCAGAACCTTAACGTTCTGCCAGAACTCTTCGCGCAGGCTCTGGATGCGGCTGATGGCGCTTTCGAGGCCTTGCGCGGTGCGGGCCATGCCGCACTCGTCCCACATGATCTTGCCCAGTTCGCGATGGAACGAATCCACCGTACGTGAGCCGTTAATGTTGAGGAACTGCTTGGTGCGATCCTGCACGCCGGACAGAGCGGCCTGGAATTCGGGAGCGGAATCACTGACCTTGTCCAGCTGCGTGCCGGCCAGGTAGTTGCCAAGCGTGTACGGAACGATGAAGTAACCGTCCGACAAGCCCTGCATCAGCGCGCTGGCGCCCAGGCGGTTGGCGCCGTGATCGGAGAAGTTGGCTTCGCCGATGACGAACAGGCCGGGGATGGTGGATTGCAACTGGTAGTCGACCCACAGGCCGCCCATCGTGTAGTGGATGGCGGGGTAGATGCGCATCGGGACCTTGTACGGATTTTCGTCCGTGATGCGCTGATACATTTCGAACAGGTTGCCGTAGCGTTCGCGGATCTTGTCTTCGCCCAGGCGCTGGATGGAAGCGCCAAAGTCCAGGTAGACACCCAGAGCCGTTTCGCCGACGCCCCGGCCTTCGTCACAGACGGCCTTCGCGTTACGCGAGGCCACGTCGCGGGGGACGAGGTTGCCGAAGCTGGGATAGCGGCGCTCCAGGTAATAGTCGCGTTCGTTTTCCGGGATCTGGCTGGGGGACCGCTTGTCGCCCTGCTTCAACGGCACCCAGATGCGGCCGTCGTTGCGGAGCGATTCCGACATCAGGGTCAGCTTGGACTGGTAGTCGCCGCTGACGGGGATGCAGGTGGGGTGAATCTGCGTGAAACACGGGTTACCGAACGCGGCGCCGCGCTTGTAGGCGCGCCAGATTGCGGTGCAGTTGGAACCCTTCGCGTTCGTCGACAGGTAGTAAACGTTGCCGTAACCACCAGTGCCCAGGATGACCGCATCGGCCACGTGGGTTTCGATGGCACCGGTCACCAGGTTGCGCGTGATGATGCCGCGAGCCTTGCCGTCGATGACGACCAGGTCCAGCATTTCGGTACGCGGGAACATCGTGACGCGACCGGCATCGATCTGGCGTTCCAGGCCTTGATAGGCGCCCAGCAACAACTGCTGCCCTGTCTGGCCGCGAGCATAGAACGTACGTGAAACCTGCGCGCCGCCGAAGCTGCGATTCGCCAGAGTCCCGCCATATTCGCGAGCAAACGGCACGCCCTGCGCGACGGCTTGATCGATGATGTTCACCGAGTTCTGCGCCAGGCGATAGACGTTGTATTCGCGGGCGCGGAAGTCACCGCCCTTTACCGTGTCATAGAACAGGCGATAGATGCTGTCGCCATCGTTCTGGTAGTTCTTCGCGGCATTGATGCCGCCCTGCGCGGCAATGGAGTGCGCGCGGCGGGGCGAATCTTGAAAGCAGAAGCACTTGACGTTATAGCCGAGTTCGCCGAGCGTTGCGGCGGCCGAGCCGCCCGCCAGACCAGAGCCCACGACGATGACTTCGTACTTCCGTTTGTTGGCCGGGTTGACCAGCTTGTTTTCGAACCGGCAGCGGTCCCAGGCCGTTTCAATCGGCCCACCGGGAATTCTGGAATCCAGTTTCATGTTCTTAGAAAATGTCCTGCTTCACTGCGCCCAGCAGTACGGCCACGGGAATGGACGCAAACCCGAGGAAGATTAAAACCGCAATCACCGCCGCGGCCCCTTTGAGCTTGGGGGTGTAGGCCGGATGATTCAGGCCCAGCGACTGGAAGAAGCTCCACAGTCCGTGCCGCAGGTGCATGCTGAGCAGGCCCATCGCGACGACGTAGGCGAGGGCGATCGGCAACACTTTGAAGCCGGCGACGACGTTGCCGTACGGATCGTAGTAGTGATACTCGGTACCACCGGTTCCGAAGGTGAAGTGCATGAGGTGGTAGACGATGAAGGCGGCGACAATCGGGCCGCTCATGTACATCGTGCGCGAAGCGTAGGTGGAGGTTTGCGGCGTGTACTTCTGGTAGGCCACCGGACGGGCCGAACTCTTGCGGTCGGCGAGTTGGACGGTGCTCCAGATGTGGAGGCCGACGGCCAGCAGCAGAACCACGCGCGTGCCCCACACGAGGGCGGGCAAGTTATGGAGGTTCTCCGCGTACCGGTTGAAGGCGTCGCGACCGAGGAAGATCTGCAAGTTACCGAGCAAGTGGCCGACGAGGAAGCCGGCGAGGATAACGCCGGTGACAGCCATGATCGCTTTCTTGCCGTTGGTGGTGTTCCAGAAGCGCAGGTTCGGTGCGCCTGCGATTCCTACAGCGGATGTGCTCATGTTTTTTTGGGTAAGCTCCATCTTAGCAAGCTCGAACCAATGAGTGAAAACCGCTTATCGGCGTATTAACGGTCGCCCAGTCTCGCCTAGATGCGGACGAGATCGACGACCGTTTCCATGTGGAAGGTCTGCGGGAACAGATCAACCAAGGTGAGCGCTTCGATGCGATACCCCGGCATGGCAGCCAGATCGCGGGCCAGCGTGGCAGGATCGCAGGAAACGATCGTGATGCGCTGCGGCGCGATGCGGTTCAGTTCGTACACGACGGTCGAACCCAGGCCCGCGCGAGGCGGGTCGGCCAGGATGTAGTCGGCGGAACCCTCGAAGTTCATCAGGAAGTCTTCGACGCGTTCGTAGACGGCTTCCACCGCGACACCCGCGCGTTCGGCGTTGAAGCGCAGATCGTGGGCAGCGGCGCTACCGGCTTCGACGCCGGTGACCTTCGCGAACTGTTTCGCCAACGGCAGCGCGAACAGGCCTGCTCCGGCGTAGAGATCGAGCGCCACTTCCCCGCTCTTCCCGCCGATGGCGGCTTCGGTAAGCGGATCGATCAGGAAGCGATTCACCTGGAAGAACGATTTCGGACTGACGCGGAAGTTGCCAGCCGCGGTCTGATAATCGAGTGCTACGACCGATTCCATCCAATCGTAGAAACGGCGGGCGACGGGCTTCTCCGCCTCAACGACGTTGATCTGCACGTCGGTTTCGTTGGTGAACAGTTCGACGGTTTTGACGAACTTGGGCCAGCGCGGATCATGAATCTTTTCGCGCAAGCTGGCCAGCATCTCATTCAACTTCGGCGACGCGATGGGGCAGTCCCCATCGACGGGGACCAACTTATGCGATCCCCCGGCGATGTAGCCGATGCGGCCCTGATCGACGTGGAACTGCACGCGATTGCGGTAGCCCAGAGGCTCACCGCTGATGACTTTGATCTCGCCTTCGAAGGTGATCTTGCCGACACGCTGCAGTTGCTCCCGCAGGATGGCGACCTTTTGCTCCAGTTGGAACGGGTAGGGGGCGTGTTGATAGTGACACCCACCGCAACGGGTGAACAGCGGGCATGCAGGCTCGGCACGATCCGGCGATGGCGTGACGATGGCTTCCAAGGGGGCGTGCGCCTTGTGCAACGGTCCGATTTTGACGATTTCGCCCGGCAACACGAACGGAGTTAAAACCACACCCGCATCGGTCCGCGCGAGTCCATAACCGCCATAGACCCACTTCTCGATTTTTATTTCCGGCCGCACGGCGGGACTGACTTCGTTTACGATGGAAAAACCCCCAAACAATTATGAAGAAGCGCGTTCTCTCCGGCATTCAACCCACAGGCAGTCCACACATCGGCAACTATCTGGGGGCGCTGAAGAACTGGGCGAAGATCCAGTATGACTACGATAGCATCTACTGCATCGTCGACCTCCACGCGATTACGGTTTATCAGGATCCCGCGGAGCTGAAGTCCAAGATTCTGGAACTGGCCGGCATGCTGCTCGCGCTGGGCATCGATCCAAAACATTCGTCCTTGGTGGTGCAATCGATGGTGCCGCAACACGCGGAACTGGCCTGGATGCTGACATGCGTGACGCCGCTTGGGTGGCTGGAGCGCATGACGCAATTCAAGGCCAAGAGTGAAACCGCGGATTCGATCGGCGACGGCTTGCTGCAATATCCCGTGTTGATGGCCGCCGATATTCTGCTGTATCAGGCGCATGTGGTGCCGGTGGGCGACGATCAGACGCAGCATCTGGAACTGGCTCGCGATATCGCGCAGCGCTTCAACTCGCTGTACGCCGACACGTTCACAATGCCGGAAACGCGACTGCCGACGGTGGGCGCTCGCATCATGGGCCTGGACGATCCGGAAAAGAAGATGTCGAAATCGACCACCGGCGCGGGACACGCGATCAGCTTGCTGGATGATTTGAAGGTGATCCAGAAGAAGATCATGCGCGCGACGACGGATTCGAGTCCTGAGGTCAACTTCGAAACGATGGGCGCGGGCGTCAAGAACCTGCTCTCGATTTATCAGGCGTTCACCGAAGTCTCCGATGACGCGCTGCGCAATGAGTTCAGCGGGCTGCGCTATGGCGATCTAAAGAAAAAGGTCGCCGAGGCCGTGGTGAGCGCGCTGGAGCCGATCCAGGCTCGCTATCGGGAGATCACTTCGGATCGCAGCTATGTGGCGAAGGTACTCGAAAACGGTGCCGAACGCGTCACACCGGCAGCGGCCGATACGGTCGAAAAGGTGAAGCGCGCAATGGGCCTCTACACGCGCAACTAAATTCCCAGCCACCACTTGGAGTAGGCCCGAACTTTTTCGGCCCAGTTCTCTTCGTGCGGCGGCGTGGTGTCGAACATCTTGCCCATGCTGACTTCGGGCAATGCGGGCGGATCGGTCCACGGCTCCTTGCCGGCCATCTTCACGCGACCGTTGGCGAACTGATAGACGCGCTTCATGCGCGTGCCATCGGGTTCTTCGACAATCGCGGAGAACTGCCCGCCTTCGGGCGACGCTTCCACCGGATAGTGCCCGCGAATATTGCGTTCGGTGAACACCGTCTCATACGAGTTGCGGCGCGGGCTGTAGACGAAGACCCGAATATTGTCGAAGTCGAACGGTTCCCGGGCTCGCGTGGAGGTGGTCCACAGCCAGTTCGGTTTCGACGTGCCTGTCTCGGGATCGCGAACTTCGCCCAACGGATGATACGAGGTGATGTAGGCGCCGTTGGCGTACTGCGCGACTTCATCCGGGATCAGCATCAGCACCATACGCGACAACACCCAACCGGCTCGGCCATCGTGGGAGCGCACCAGGAACCAATCGTCGGGCGAGCCCTTTTCGCGCGGCGTCACCCGATGCCCCAGCACGTCGATTTTGTCGCCGTCCTCCAATTTCGCGAAGCTGGCGGCCGTGCGGCTGGCGGCCGTGTGAACGTTCAACGTGTCAAAGACGGTGGCCGCTGCTTGCGACGGCAGTTCGCCTGCGCGATTGGCGAGATTCGTCAGGTCGTCCATCTGCGCCTGCGTCAGCAAGAGTGCGGAATCGGTCCACCCCTCCGCGCCTTTCGTGGTGCGGACCTTCACAAACCGGCGGCGCGTTTCGAGGATTTCCAGACGCTCACCGTGTTCCAGCGTCGCGGTGGTTTCCGCACGCAGGCCGAGCTCGGCACGCAGGTTCAATGTCGCGGGAGCCGTGTAGGCGTAGCCAATCGCTTTTTGTTGCCCACGCCAACCGCAGCCGATCGTCAGCAGCGCGAGTGAGAACGCTAGCCCACGCCCAATTCGTCGGCCAGTTCCAACGGTGAGCCGCACACACGGCAGATCACGGCCGTACAATCGCCGCACACCAGCGGATCCGGCACAGGCTTCTGGCATTGTGGGCAATAGTAAACGATCTTGTCTTCCATGGAGCTTCACTGGCAACTTCACTTGATTTGCGACGGTCCCGCGGGCGTACCCGCCATAATCGACGAGCGCGCCTTCACGAAAGCCGCGTACTGATTCATGATATCGCTGTAGACGGCATCGCCCAGCTTGCGATAGCCGGGCGTGGTGAAGTGTACGTGATCGGGCTGGGCCTGGCCCGCATTCACCCATTCCTGCATCGACCCGGGACCGCCCATTTCGGCCCGAAGATCGAGGAAAGCGCAACCCATTGAGAGCGCGGCGCGACGTTGCGCCTCGGCGATGATACCGATGCGAGCCATGGTTTCCCAGCGGGTCTGCCTCTGGCGCTTCACCTTCTGCGCACGATCGGGCGGGCCTAAGACAAGGATCGATGCGGTGGGCGAAGCCTCGCGGAATTCTCGCAGGATGTTGGTGAACAGCTCCTGATACGCCTCCAGCGTCCACTTCGGCATGCCCGCTTCGTTGGTGCCGTAGGCCAGCACGATCAGGTCCGGGTTGCGATGCTCCAAGTTGTCGCGCAACGTGGCGGGATCCCACTGCGTTGCGATGGATGCTTGCGCGCCGTTGATCCCGAAAGTCTCGTACGTGATGCCGGTGGTATTCTCCGCTACCCAGCCGAACAGGCGCACAGGGCCGCGCTCCAACGTTTCCACTTCGAAGTGATGCAGCCCGGGCGACGCCGCAACGCGATAGTAACCGGGGCGGGCATCGCCAGCAGTCGAGAGCATGTCGAACGGCACTCCGGCATCGTACAGGCGCACGGAGCCTCCGCCGGGCTGCTGGTAGTAGAAGAGTTCGAAGTCGCTCGCGTCGGTTTCCAGGAATACGGATTCGCGCGGCGCGGTCGCGGTCATGCTGAGGCCGCCCAATCCATAGACACCGTCACCGGTGCGCGTCGCCAGGCCGTCGGTGTGCCAACCGTTGCTGGATCCGCTCTTCACATCGCGCCTGCGATATGACGTGAACGGCTTGCCCGCGATGGAGAACCCGCTACCGCCGTTGCCGAAGCTGCCTTGGAAAAGTGCTCGCAGTTCACCGCTGAATTCGTCGGCCGCAGTGTGCGAGTCGCCATATTGCAGCACGCGCACGGGACCAGGAAGTTCGCCGCGCTGGTGGCGATAGAGTTGTTCGAAGAATGGGACCAGCGCTGCGGGATTCTCGACGGGTAGCCCGAGTCCGGCTTCCAGCGCACGTTCGACAAACTCACTGGACGCGATCGACCTTACAGGGGCTGGGGCCTTCTTTGCGGGGGATTTCTTCGCCGCCGTCTTCTTCGCTGCAGGCTTCTTCACCGGTGGCTTGGCGGAATATGCACCTGGCACTAGCAGAGCGCCCACGAAGGCCGCCGCCAAACCGAACTGCAAGGTCCGCTGCATTTACATCCTGCTACTGAGCCGCCGGAGCACTCTTCAGCGGAGCACTGGCCCGCTGCTGCAATCGTGCGCGCCGTTCCAGTTCGGCCCGGCGCTCCTCTTCTTCGCGCTCTTTCAGTTTGCGCATTTTGAACTCGCTGTAGCCGTCGCGCAGGCTGTCGTAGAGCAATTGCCCGACGATCTTCGCACCCGCCGGCAGCGGGTGAATGTAGTCGGCACCCACCAACCGGGGCTGCGCCGCGTACCACTTCGCCATCGTGCCCGCGCCGCCCATGGCTTCGAAGGTATTGAAGAACGCGACGCCCAACTGCTGCGCCAGTTGCTTCTCTTTCTTGACCAGACGCGGCAGCGCCTCTACGGTCCCGATGCTGCCGTCAGGTTTCAACTCGCCGCGATCCATCGGACTCATCAACAGGATTGAAGCATTCGGCAGTGCCGTGCGGACCCGCATCACCGCCGCTTCCATCTCCGAACCCCACGTCGTATCGACGAACCCGGGGAAGCCGCTTTCATTTGTCCCATAGGCGAGCACGACCAGGTCCGGCTGATAGTGACGCAGCTGTGCAGCGAGGTACGCGCGATTGAAGCCGCGCGAAAGCAGCGTCACGCTTGCGCCATTCACGCCCAGACTGCTGTAGAGCACGCCCGGACGATCCCGCCGGAACTCCACTCCATACAACTGCGCGTAACCCTGCGTCACACGCACGCGCAGTTCGCTGGCGCGCGGCGGCAAGGCGAAGGTCACAAAGCCGGGCTTGGTTTCTTCCGCGTTCGTATCGGTGGAACCGATCTGTTCCCCGTCGGCCTCAAACACAAACGAACCGCCGCCGGGCTGTGCGAGGTATGCGACTTCCACCGATTGCGCCTGCCCACCCTTCAGCGTCCAGTTCGCCACGGCGCCCACACCTCCGCGGAAT